>NZ_JAFMOZ010000098.1:0-33559 GCF_019049615.1 Rahnella sp. BCC 1045
CCCTGGCGGGAATGCCTTTTTCTTTTGCGTCTTTCCTGTCAAAAAAAACTGAACAAGTTGCCAAATTCTTTCCGCTATCTGCTTTTCATCCCCTGCCTTATTGTTAATTCCAGCAGCACAACAGCACAACGTTAAATACAAACACGTCCCCCAACAATGCTCTCTGCGAGGAAATGAAAATGTCTAAATTCGATCTGCTCGACCCACAGAACTCCACTCTGATTTTCATCGACCATCAGCCACAGATGTCATTCGGCGTTGCGAATATCGATCGCCAGCAGCTTAAAAATAATACTGTCGCTCTCGCAAAAGCGGGCAAAGTTTTTAACGTGCCGGTGATTTACACCTCGGTCGAAACGGAAAGTTTCAGCGGCTATATCTGGCCTGAGTTACTGGCGGTACATCCGGAGGTGAAACCGATTGAACGTACCTCGATGAACTCATGGGAAGATGCAGCCTTCGTGAAAGCAGTGGAAGCAACAGGACGCAAAAAACTGATTATCTCTGCACTGTGGACCGAAGTATGTCTGACGTTCCCGGCGCTGATGGCGCTGAAAGAGGGCTATGAAGTGTATGTGGTGACCGACACCTCCGGCGGCACCAGCGTAGATGCGCACGAACGTTCTATCGACCGTATGGTGCAGGCTGGCGCAGTGCCGGTGACCTGGCAGCAAGTGTTACTGGAATATCAGCGCGACTGGTCACGTAAAGAGACTTACGACGCGGTGATGGATCTGGTGCGTGAACATAGCGGTGCATACGGCATGGGCGTCGATTATGCCTACACCATGGTGCATAAAGCCCCGCAGCGTAAGGCATGATAGCCGAAATTATAGCCCGGTTATTCCGGGCTATAAACGGTATTTATCCCCTCGAAATCCTGTAAATTCTCCCGCCACCACATTGCAGCGTTGCCGGTGGCGTTTTCGTTCCAGGCCATAAAAGCCTGATCGCGGCGCGTCTGGGTATCAAGACGGCGCTCCACCAGCGCTCCGCTTTCAAGGTGAGGTGCAGCCAGATAACGGGGCAGATAGCCGCAACCCAGCCCGGCGATTTGGGCATGAACTTTGGCATTAAAGTCATGAACGCTGATCATCTTCTGCTCATCAAGTACGCGCAAATCCGCGCCTGTGCTGTGGCGGGACGTATCGTGAACCACTACCGCGCGGTACTGGCGGATTTGCTCGCGCACCAGCGGCTCCGGCATCGAGGCGAGCGGGTGATGCGGGGCAACGGCAAACACATATTCCAGCCAGCCGATAGGGCGATATTCAATGCCGCTGCGCGTGAGTGGCTCCTGAACTGCACCGAACAGGATATCGGCTTCGCCATAACTGAGCGCTTCCCAGCAACCGGCGAGCACGTCGTGGCGGAATAACAGCTGAGTATGCTGATGCTCAGCGTAAAACCGCTCGATCAGCGGCGTAAGCAGCGCGAAGGGCACGGAAGCATCAAGGCTGATAGTCAGTTTGCTCTCCCAGCCGCTTTCAACATACTGCGCCTGTTGCTCCAGCTCACTGACGGCACGCAGCAGCACGCGGCCTTTATCCAGCATCAGACGACCGGTGGGGGTGAAGGTGGCGCGATGGCCTGAGCGATCCAGCAGTTTGATATTGAGATCACTTTCCATTTTCTGCACGGTGTAACTCAGTGCGGAAGCCGTTTTAAACAGTCTGGCAGCCGCTGCGGCAAAGGTGCCGTGACGGTCTAACGCGTCAAGGATCAGCAGCGCTTCAAGGCTTAATCGCATTTATTTTCCCACCCAATAATGGTTGAACGCCGGACAATCATTTCCGGTAGCAATGGCTGCTCCATTTCGTATTGTTTACAGTTATAACGCAACAAATAGTTAACCAGAGGTTGATGACTGTATGCATTACCAGTATCATTCGTCTGTTTTTTATACGGCATTTTTATTGTTAAAGTTAGCAGAGAAAACAGGTCAGCCAATTTGTGGAATCCCGAAAAAGCGCTTTTTACCGAGCTCTATCAGTACCCTGAACATCTTCGTCATACCTTAGAAAATTTACCCGGCAGCAGCGGTGTCTATATTTTTTACGGCGACGATAACGCCTTTCCGCTGTATATCGGTAAAAGCGTGAATATCCGCAGCCGCGTGATGTCGCACTTTCGCAATCCTGCCGAAGCCAAACTTCTGCATATGACCCGCGATATCGAACACATCGAAACAACCGGTGAGATCGGAGCATTGTTGCTGGAATCTGACCTGATCAAAACCCGGCGTCCGTTGTTCAATAAACGCCTGCGCACCGCCCGCAAGCTGTGTTCCATCCGGCTTCAGGGATTAAGTGCGCAAATTGTCTTTAGTGATGACGTGGATTTTTCTCACAGCGAAGATCTGTTTGGCCTGTTTAAAACGAAAATGTCGGCAATCGAGAAAATCCGCGATATCGCCGATCAGGAAAAGCTGTGTTACGGCGCGCTGGGGCTGGAAAAACTGACGAAAAACCGCGCTTGTTTCCGCTTTTCACTGGGCAAATGCGCGGGCGTCTGCTGTGGTAAAGAAACGCCGGATGCGCATCAGGAACGTCTCAGAAATGCGCTCAGTACCTTGAAAATCCGCAGCTGGCCATATCCTGGTCGGATCGCTATCGTCGAAGAAGCCAGCGGCCAGACGGATTATCACGTCATCAATCACTGGTTCTATCTGGGCACGGTAAAAACGCTGGAGGCCGCGAAAGCCTTTGATATTGCCGTTCCGCACTTTGACCGCGACAGTTATAAAATCCTCTGCAGGCCGCTATTCGAGACGGACAGTTCGAAAGTAATTTTGCTGGACTGACTGCAATAAAAAAGGCTGCCTACCGGCAGCCTTTCAGTGCATTGCGTCACTGCGCAATGCCCGCGAATTAACGCATGGTCACAAACTCTTCCGCACCGGTCGGGTGGATAGCGACGGTGTTGTCGAAGTCTTTCTTGGTTGCGCCCATTTTGAGTGCGACCGCGAAGCCCTGCAACATTTCGTCCATGCCGTAGCCGATACCGTGAATGCCGACGATTTTCTCTTCCTTACCGACACATACCAGTTTCATGCGGCACGGCTGACGGTGCTGCGTGACAGCGGTGTACATCGCGGTAAATGCGGATTTGTACACTTTTACGTTGTCTTCGCCGAACTGCTCTTTCGCCTGCGGTTCAGTCAGGCCGACGGTGCCGATTGGCGGGTGGCTGAACACGACGGTGGCGATGTTGCTGTAATCCAGATGTTCTTCCGGTTTGTTGTTGAACAGGCGCTCGGAAAGACGACGGCCTGCTGCGACAGCCACGGGTGTCAGTTCAACCGCACCGGTGTTATCGCCCACCGCATAAATACCTTTTACGCTGGTATTCTGGAACTTATCGACGACGATATACCCTTTTTCGTTGGTTTTCACGCCGGTCGCTTTCAGGTTGAAATTGTCGGTTTCCGGTTCGCGGCCAATCGCCCAGACCAGGCTGTCGACTTCAAATTCTTGTCCGTTTTCCAGTTTCAGCGTCAGGCTGCCGTCGGCATTTTTTACCACTTCTTTCGGAATGGATTCTTTATGCAGCGCCGGGCCTTCGGTTTCCATCACTTCCACCAGTGTTTCGACAATCAGCGGATCGAAAGTACGCAGCGGCGCGTGTTTACGCACGAACAGGTGCGTTTCAGCACCCAGCGCGTTCATCACACCGGCGATTTCTACCGCGATGTAACCTGCGCCAACCACGGCAACGCGTTTTGGCATTTCGGTCAGATCAAAGAAACCGTCTGAATCGATGCCATATTCCGCACCCGGAATATGGGGGTGGCTCGGACGACCGCCGGTGGCGATCAGGATGTGATCCGCCGTGATCTTTTCACCGTTCACTTCAACGGTGTGATCGTCAACAAAGCGTGCGAAGCCCTTGATCACGTCCACTTTATTTTTACCCAGTACGTTGTCGTACGAGGTATGAATGCGGTCAATGTAAGCGGTACGGTTGGCGACCAGCGTTTTCCAGTTGAAACTGTTTACGGTGGTATCAAAGCCATAGTCCGGGCCGTAGTTGCGGATCGCTTCAGCGATTTGCGCGGCGTGCCACATCACTTTTTTCGGGACACAACCCACGTTGACGCACGTGCCGCCCAGCTCTTTAGCTTCGATCAGCGCACATTTTTTCCCATACATGGCTGCACGGTTGATTGATGCGATACCGCCGCTGCCGCCGCCAATTGCCAGATAGTCATAATGTTTGGTCATCGGATTTTCCATGAGTTGTCAAAAATGAAGAACGCCATACCGGCGTCGCTAATCTTAAAAATTGCTTGTGAGTTTAGCGCGTGAATGCGTTTTGTCGCAAAGTTTGGATCGATGGCTGCAATAGGTTTGATAGCTGAGACCTTAGAAAAAGGTCTCAGCGAGGGGGAAATCTTTACTTACTCAGGGACAACCCAGTTAACCGTGGTGTGACCGGTGCCGGAAGGAACCAGCACTTTCAGCAGCCACGGCAGCACGTTATTCATCTGCTGCTCGAGTTTCCACGGCGGGTTAATCACGATCATGCCGGAAGCCGTCATGCCGCGCTGATCGCTGTCCGGACGCACGCCCAGTTCGATTTGCAGGATACGGCGGATACCCGTTGCTTCGAGGTCACGCAGCATTTTTTTGATTTGCTGGCGCATCACCACCGGATACCACAGCGCGTAAGTGCCGGTGGCAAAACGCTTGTAGCCTTCCTGAATGCCTTTTACCACGTCCTGATAATCGGTTTTCATTTCGTACGGCGGGTCCATCAGGATCAGCCCGCGGCGTGACGGCGGCGGTAACTGAGCTTTGAGCTGCTGATAACCGTCGGCACGCGCAACGCGGGTACGGTCATCTTTCTGGAATTCACTGCGCAGCAGCGGGAAATCGCTCGGATGCAGTTCGGTCAGGTGCAGTTTGTCATCTTCACGCAACAGCTGACGGGCAATCAGCGGCGAACCCGGGTAATAACGCAGGTTTTCATTGCGGTTGAAGTGATTGACGACAGACATATACGCCGCCAGTTCTTCAGGAATATCATCACGTTGCCAGATGCGCGCGATACCTTCCAGATATTCGCCGGTACGTTCGGCGTGTTCGCCACTCAGCTGATAGCGCCCGGCACCCGCGTGGGTATCGAGATAAAGGAAGGGTTTTTCTTTTTCTTTCAGAGATTCAATGATCAGGCTCTGAACGGTGTGTTTAAGGACGTCGGCATGGTTGCCGGCGTGAAAACTGTGGCGGTAACTCAACATAACTTTATCATTCCGGAGTGGCGTATTGCGGACAGTATAAACATTCGGCCTTCAAGTTGCCCGTAAAACGCCGCCATCTTACTTCCCGACCCAGCTGTTCTTAATTTTGAACATGTCTGCGCGGTTAAAACTGATGGAGTAATTGAAGGCTTTGCCGTCCTCCAGCTTGGTGACGCCGGAGACTTTCAGCATCGGGCTACCGGTTTCAATGTTCAGCAATGCGCAGAGCGTTTCGTCGAACAGCGCGGCCTCGATCACCGAATTATAGAATTTAATTTTCCGGCCCGTTTTGTTTTCAATATATTCATATAAAGACGCTTCTTGTAAAACGGCTTCTGGAATTGACGTTATGACAGCGCAGGGAATATACGAGTCTTCAATCAGCACCGGGATATTATCAACCAGCCGGATACGGCGGATATAATGAACGTCGTCATCCGGATGAATATCAAGCTGAGCGGCGATATATTCTCCCGCAGCGATTTTGTTCAACGTAATCAGCTTGCTGGAGACTTTAACCTGATTTTTAAATTCACGCGAAAAACCCAGAATAGAATCGCTGGTGCCGTTATTGAGCAAATAAACGTTATCTTCAATCACTTTGGTGACGTACATGCCTTTGCCGTGGATGCGCTCGATGAAGCCTTCCTGTTCAAGCATATGCATCGCTTTTTGCAGGGTGACGCGCGTGACGTCGTAGTGCGCCGCTAATTCCCGCTCAGAAGGGATTTTGTCCCCGACACGATATTCTTTATTGAGGATCGCCTGTTTCAGGCTGTTTTTAATATCAATGTAACGGGCGGCCATGGCGTAACGCCTTCTTGCAGCGGTTTATTTTCGGGCAGTATAAACAGAACACGTAAAGGTGTCATCCGGGCGCGCCGCCGTGAAAAATGCGCGGCGCGCTGAGGGGCTAACGGAGTTTTATCAGCGCCGGAGCCGGTTGCTCAAAGGCGCGATGCAGAATTTCCATGGTGGTCATGACGTCCTGCTGCGAAATATAAGGCGGTTTTCTATGCACCAGCGTGGCGTAAACCGCGTCGTAAACGCGGCCATAATCGCCGGTACCGGCATTGACTTTTTCAGTGATAATTTCACCGCGCTGATTCTGATATTTCAGCAAGCCGAATTCTGACTCCTGCCCGAAATGAGGGCAGCCCGGCATTATTCCGGCTTTAAGACAGGTTTCCTGCTGGTCGATATTCAGTTTGATAAATGACCCGTTTTCACCGTTAACAATGAATTTCGGATAAGGCTGCATGACCAGATGGCTGCATTTCACGATCGCTTTGATATCGCCGTAATAAAGTTGCAATTCAAACGTATCGTCAGGGTTATTTTTATTCCTGACAGAGCGGATATCGTAATGCACGAATTCCGGTCGACCGAACAGGCTGACGACCTGATCGATAAGATGCACGCCCAATCCGTAAAATGCGCCATCGGTGAAATCACCGGGTGCGTCAGGCGCATCGGGACGGAAATAGTCGAAGTGGCTTTCGAACTCGACAATTTTCCCAAGCACGCCGCTGTCGATCACTTTTTTAGCGGCTAAAAAACAGCTGTCAAAACGGCGATTCTGGAATGGCGTGACTGTGAGACCCTTTTCTGCGGCCAGGGCAAACAACGCCTGCGCTTCAGCCAGCGTGCGGGTAAACGGTTTTTCGACGATGACGTTTTTCCCGTGCTCCAGACACTGACGGGCGAAATTGTAGTGCGTTTCCGGCGGCGTACACAGCGTCACCAGCCGGATGCTTTCATCGAGCAGAATGTCGTTCAGGCTGTCGGTGAAATGAATGCCCTGATATTCGCTTTCGGCTTCCAGCGCCGGGCGGCGGGTCACATCGAAAATCGTTTTTACGCGAAACGTTTCGCGGCGCTGAAAAACGTAGGGCAAGTGATAACGCGTAGCGCTTTTGCCGAATCCTATAAATGCACTGTTTATCGTCATGATAATAGACTCCCTGTATGAAGGTTTATGCACTGACCTGTGCCACTTTTGCCGGGATTTCGGCTGTTTCAGCCGCCAGTTGTTTCTTTTCCAGCAAACGGAAGAAGGGATAATAAATGATTGTCGAAATAATAATCATGACGCCTGACCAGATTGCCGCGGGAATATTTCCGCCAGTGGCGAAATAGGCATTCAAGAACGGCGGCATGGTCCAGGGGATCTGTAATACCGGGCGGCCAATAATATTAAATTCCATCAGGAAATAAGACATCGTACACAGCAGCATCGGCGTGACAATTAACGGCAACATCATCAGCGGATTGAAAACCATCGGCACGCCGAATATCACCGGCTCATTAATACAAAACAGGGACGGCGCAAAAGACATGCGGCCCAGCGATTTATAATAACGACTTTTCGACATCATCATCGCCAGCACCAAACCCATGGTCGCGCCGGAGCCGCCGGTACAAATGAAGAAGTTATAAAATCCTTCGGCAAAGATATGCGGGATCGGCTGATGGCTCAGATAAGCCTGCGTATTTTCGACAATGAATTTCAGGAAGATTGGCGCGGTAATACCCGATAACACGTTGGTGCCGTGTATTCCGCAACACCAAAGCAGTGAAATCAGAAACACCAGAATTAACATCCCCGGCAATGTCCCCAGGCCAATCACCAGCGGGCTGAGGATCATCGTGAAGAACGCGTTGATATCAAAGTGCAAAATCACCCTGACGAACCAGACCAGTGCCAGGCAGACAAACGCCGGGATCACGCTGACGAAAGACTGCAACACCGCAGGCGGCACACTTTCCGGTAGCCGGATATAGATTTTATGCTCAATGAAAAAGCGGATGATATATACCGTCAGTACCGACAAAATAATGGCGGAAAATAATCCCGACGCGCCGAGGTTATCGACGTTCAGCAGGTAATTATCATCGAGCTGCGCCATCAGAAAAACGGCGACGGTAATACCGCTGCACGTCAGCCCGTCGAGTTTGTAATGTTTTGCCAGGTTGTAACTGATGCCGATTGCGGAGATCAAACCAATAATGCCGAATGTGACGATAACCGGTACATTCAGCGCCGTACCAAAGGTGCCGAGATATTCCGTCCAGCCGGGAATAGGCAGGTTGGCGATAATTAAAAACACGCTACCGGAAATAATAAACGGCAATGTCAGCGTGATGCCGTTTCTGACGGCGACCAGAATCACGTTTTCCCCGACTTTCACCAGACAGGGCACCACGCGGGATTCTAAAAACTTCATCATGATATTTTCCCCCCCTTGCCGGATTTGTACTGAGGCAGGAAAGGCCGGTTTACGGCCAGATATTCATCGAGAATTTTCCCGGCAATATCCACGGACGGGATCAACGGATGCACCGACAGCGCCATTAATGCGGTGGAGTAATCGCCGGTGACAGCGGCTTCAACGGTGAGTTCTTCAAACGCTTTAACGCTCTGGATCAGCCCGCGAACTTTCACCGGCAGGCGGCCATAAGCCAGCGGATGCGCGCCCTGACGGTCAATCATGGCGTTGGTTTCCACCACGCTTTCATCGTCCAGATCGCGCGTTGCGCCCCGGTTTGGCGTATTCACGACGTGGATTTCTTTTTTATCGTTATAAATTGAGCTGATGATGGAACAGGCCGTTTCCGAGTAATACGCGCCGCCGCGGCTTTCCAGCTCTTTCGGTTTGGACTCAAGCTGAGGATTTTTATAAATTTCAAAGAGTTTTCGTTCTATTTCTCGGGTTTGCTCGCCGCGTGTACCGTGCGCTTTACAGTCCTGAAGGCTGTGTTCGACCATTTCCCGGCTGAGATAAAAGTATTTCAGGTACGAGAGCGGAAACAGGCCGAGCGCACGGATAAAATCAGGCGGTAAGCCAATGTCCGGGACATTTTTTAACGAGCTGCCGCCCGCGCTTTTCGCCAGCATTTCAATAAATCCGGCGGTGACGTCCTGACCTTTTACCGCAATCTGATCGGCAAAAATCAGGTGGTTCAGCCCCATTACTCTGGCGTAAACGTCGCGGCGCTCAACGCCGTAAACGCCTGCAACCTCCATCATCATGTTGTTTGCGCCGCTGCAGATGCCCAGCGTTTTTATTGGGGAATATTTTTCGATGGCTTCCGTGACAATTCCGGCGGGATTGGTGAAGTTGATCAACCACGCCTCCGGGCAAAGCCTTTCCATATCACGGCATAAATCCAGCAGGACCGGAATGGTGCGCTGCGCTTTCATAAAGCCGCCCGCACCGGTGGTCTCCTGCCCGAGAACGCCGTATTTCAGTGGAATGGCTTCATCGTGAATGCGCGCTTCCTGCTGGCCGACGCGTAACTGCGTGGTGACGAAATCCGCGTCAAATAATGCTTCGTTGCGGTTGGTAGTGAGGTGAACCGTCATCGGTAATCCTGATTTCTTCACCATGCGTTTTGCCAGTTCCCCGACAATTTTCAGCTTCTCCGCGCCCGCGTCGATATCCACCAGATAGTAATCGGTGACCGGCAATTCATCGTACCGGCGGATAAAACCTTCAATCAGTTCCGGCGTGTAACTCGATCCGCCGCCCAGCGTGACAATCTTGAGTTTTTTCATTTTCGTTTCTGTCCATGATGTGATTTTTCGAGAGAGCCAAACTGGCATATGCCAGATGAAAAATAACACGATTAACCCTGCTGTAAATAAGGTTTACCTGACGGGCAGAACTCATGATGAAAAATGCGAGGCGGATCCAAATTGAGAGTGATGTTTGAGATGTGAGTTATTGATGCGGTTAATAACTTCTTCTGAGCCGACGAATTTGCCCGGCCCATTGATTTCGCCGCAACTTGACCGCATGTTAGAAGTTACGTCATCTTTAAGACGACCCGAATTCACGGCGTGGTGCGCCTCAGGCGCATCAAACCCACCCGAATTAACGAAGGACTGGCCCTATGACTGAACAGCATAACGCGTCGAACAATCCGCTCTTAAAACCGTTCTCCCTGCCGCCTTTCTCTGCGATCAAACCCGAACATATCGTCCCTGCGATGCAATCTGCGATCGAAGAAAGCCGCCAGACGATTGAACGCGTGGTCGCTCAGGGCGCGCCTTATACCTGGGAAAATCTGTGCCAGCCGCTGGCGGAAAGCGACGATCGTCTGAGCCGTATCTGGTCGCCGGTCGGGCATCTGAACGCAGTCAAAAACAGCCCGGAACTGCGTGAAGCGTACGAGCAATGTCTGCCAATTTTATCTGAATTCAGCACCTGGACCGGGCAGCACGCCGGTTTGTATCAGGCTTATCGCGATTTAAAAGACAGCGAGCATTTCACTACGCTGTCCGTTGCTCAGAAAAAAGCGATTGATAACGCGCTGCGTGATTTCGAGTTATCCGGCATTGGTTTGCCGGTCGACAAACAGAAACGCTACGGCGAAATTTCGGCGCGTCTGTCTGAGCTGGGTTCGACGTACAGCAACAACGTGCTCGATGCCACGATGGGCTGGAGCAAGCTGATTACCGATGAGGCCGAACTGAAAGGCCTGCCGGAAAGCGCACTGGCGGCGGCGAAAGCGCTGGCCGAATCGAAAGAACAGGAAGGCTGGCTGCTGACGCTGGATATCCCGAGCTATCTGCCGGTGATTACCTATGGCGAAAACCGTGCGCTGCGTGAAGAAATGTACCGCGCGTTCGGCACCCGTGCGTCCGATCAGGGCCCGAATGCCGGTAAGTGGGACAACAGCGAAGTGATGGCAGAGATTTTGTCGCTGCGTCACGAGCTGGCTCAGCTGTTAGGTTTTGATTCCTTCGCGGATATGTCGCTGGCCACCAAAATGGCCGAAAGCCCGAAACAGGTGATTGATTTCCTGAGCGGTCTGGCGACGCGTGCCCGCCCGCAAGGCGAACGTGAACTGGCGCAGCTTCGTGCTTTTGCGAAAGAGCATTTTGGCGTGGACGAAATGGAAGCCTGGGATTTGCCGTTCTACGGCGAAAAACAGAAACAGCATCTGTTCTCCATCAATGACGAGCAACTGCGTCCCTATTTCCCTGAACAACGCGCGCTGGAAGGGCTGTTCGAAGTGGTGAAACGCATTTACGGCATCACCGCCAAAGAACGCAAAGACGTGGAAACCTGGCACAAAGACGTGCGCTTCTTCGATTTGTTCGATGAATCCGGCGATTTGCGCGGCAGTTTCTATCTCGACCTGTATGCCCGCGAACACAAGCGTGGCGGAGCCTGGATGAACGATTACGTCGGCAGTATGCGTAAAGCCGACGGCAAACTGCAAAAGCCGGTCGCGTATCTGACCTGTAACTTCAACGGCCCGGTCGGCAATAAACCGGCGCTGTTTACGCACAACGAAGTTACCACGCTGTTCCACGAATTCGGCCACGGTTTGCATCATATGCTGACCCGCATCGACACGCCAGGCGTTGCCGGAATTGCCGGTGTGCCGTGGGACGCCGTCGAACTGCCAAGCCAGTTTATGGAAAACTGGTGCTGGGAGCCGGACGCGCTGGCGTTCATCTCCGGGCATTTCGAAACCGGCGAACCGCTGCCGAAAGAGATGCTGGATAAAATGCTGGCCGCGAAAAACTATCAGGCGGCGCTGTTTATTCTGCGTCAGCTGGAATTCGGTCTGTTCGATTTCCGTATGCATGCGGAATATGACCCGGCCAAAGGCGCGCAAATCCTGCAAACCCTGGCAGAAATCAAGAAGCAGGTTGCGGTTGTGCCGTCACCAAGCTGGGGCCGTTTCCCGCACGCCTTCAGCCATATCTTTGCAGGCGGTTATGCGGCGGGTTACTACAGCTATCTGTGGGCGGAAGTGCTGTCTGCTGATGCCTATTCCCGCTTCGAAGAAGAAGGGATTTTCAACCGCGAAACCGGGCAGTCGTTCCTGGATAATATTCTGTCGCGCGGCGGTTCCGAAGAGCCGATGGAGTTGTTCAAACGCTTCCGCGGGCGTGAGCCGCAACTGGATGCTATGCTGCGCCATTATGGTATCAAAGGATAATTTCTGCCTGTGAGTGTGTGTTTACTCTGTGAAGAAGGCGCCGATGAAGGCGCCTTATCTGTTCTGGCGCAGCGCTGGAATCTGACGTCCGACCCGGATGCCGTGATGGCGCTGGTGCTGACGCCTGAGCGTCTGGAATTACGCAAACGCGACGAGCCAAAACTCGGTGCAATTTTTGTCGATTTCGCCGGCGGCACGATGGCGCATCGTCGTAAATTTGGCGGCGGACGCGGTGAGGCGGTGGCAAAAGCGGTCGGCATCAAAGGCAGTTATCTGCCGGATGTCGTCGATGCCACCGCAGGTCTGGGCCGCGACGCGTTTGTGCTGGCCTCTCTGGGCTGCAAAGTGCGGATGCTGGAACGCAATCCGGTGGTGGCGGCTTTGCTCGACGACGGGCTGGCGCGTGGCTATCGTGATGCGGAAATCGGCCCGTGGCTGCGTGAACGCATGACGTTGCTGCATGCTTCAAGCCTGACCGCGCTCTCTGAGCTTTCGCCAAAGCCGGAAGTGGTGTATCTCGATCCGATGTATCCGCACAAACAAAAAAGTGCGCTGGTGAAGAAAGAGATGCGCGTGTTTCAGGGGCTGGTTGGCCCGGACGAAGATGCTGACGGCCTGCTGGAACCTGCGCGCAGGTTAGCGACCAAAAGGATTGTAGTGAAACGCCCTGACTATGCGCCACCGATGGCGGACATCGCCGCGCAGGCTGCGGTTGTCACGAAAAGCCACCGGTTTGATATTTATACGCCGCTGTAAATTCCCATAAAAAAAGAGGTGCCACTGGCACCTCTTTCTCATCAACGCGCAGACGTCGCGTCTTACGCTTCTTCTTCCTCGTCACGCAATGGCACGATCAGCATGTCGATATGGACGGTGTTGATCAGCTGGCGTGCGGAGGACATCAGCTTGCTCCAGAAATCCTGGTGGTGGCCGCACAGCACTAAATCCACGCCGTATTTGTTGATGGCATCGACCAGCACCTGGGCTAAATCACCGCTGCCGCTCAGGGTTTCTGAAATCGGGTAACCGGCGTTTTGCGAAAGCTCGTTCAGCGCGTGGTGCGTTTCTTCGGAAATACGTTTCTGCATGTCGCCCAGGTTCACGTCAATCAGGCCGGTGTAGAGGTCTGAATAGTTCACATCAACGTGGATCAGGGACACCTTGGCGTTATACGGACGCGCCATGGAAACCGCTTTCTCGACTAAAACTTTGCTCTCAGGTGAGAGGTCAACAGCAATCAATATGTGTTTGTAAGCCATAAGAAAACTCCTTCCATAAGTCAGTTAAAAGCTATATCAGCATCATGCGAATGTCATGACGTCAGTATAGCGCCAAAATGGTGAGACAAATCAAGCATACAGATCCCATTTCCTAATCTGACAATCTATAGATACAAATAATATGAACACTTACAGATTCGTTTCCTACACTCAATAATGCAGGCTTCTCCTGCTTTAGCATTCTTCTGTGATAAGAAAAGAGGGCGGGCGAACGTTGCCCGGGGGTGTGAAATCGCGGAAAGGCAGGGCGAAACGTCGGGTGTGCGGCAGATTTTGAGCGGCATTGCGCGGTGTCAGTTCGCCTTGAGGGGGAATCATGATCAGTCCCGTTGCGCTGTTTTGGGCTTTATGTTTTGTGTGTGTGGTGAATATGCTGCGTTATTACTCGTCTTTGCGCGCGTTGCTGGTGGTGCTGCGGGGCTGTGATCCGTTGCTGTATCAGTACGTGGACGGCGGGGGATTCTTTACTTCCCACGGCCAGCCCGGCAAGCAGATAAGACTGGTTCGCTATATTTATGCTCAGCGCTATGTTGAACATCACGACCCTGAGTTTATCCGCCGGTGTGAAAGAGTACGCGGCCAGTTTGTCCTGACGACATGTCTGGTTGGACTGATTCTTATCAGTATGATGGCCATGTTGATCTGGTACTGACACGTCTAAAATCGTTGCGAGGAAAGTGTGAAAAAGGGAATAAAAAAAGGCGACCGGTTCTGAGAACAAGGCCGCCTTTTTTACATCCGTGCCTGAGCACGCAGGTTTATCAGATAAGCTTCAGCGCAATCCAGTACAACACGCCGGAAAGAACAATCGACACGGGCAGGGTTAAAATCCACGCCATAGCGATGTTTTTCACGGTTTTAGACTGAACACCGCCGCCATCCACAATCATGGTACCTGCAACCGCAGAGGACAACACGTGCGTGGTGGAAACCGGCATACCGGTGTAACTGGCCACACCGATAGACACCGCTGCCGTCATCTGCGCAGACAGGCCCTGAGCGTAGGTCATGCCTTTCTTACCAATCTTCTCACCGATGGTGGTCGCAACGCGCTTCCAGCCAATCATGGTACCCAACGCCAGCGCCAGCGCGACCGCGATGATGATCCAAATCGGGGCATATTCGACAGTTTGCAGAATGTCGGTTTTCAGCTCGCCGAGGAAGCGTTTATCCGCCGCGGAAGTTTCCGGCAGTTTAGCGACTTTATCGGCAGTATCAGAAACACACATTAGCAGGCGGCGCATGTGGCTGCGTTCTTCCGGTGCCAGATCGCTGTAAGACTGAAGATTAGTCAGCAGTGTCTGCGCGCGGCCAATCGCATCAAGTGCGTGGCTGCTGTCGCAATGGAACACTTTTGTCTCATCGGCTGGTGCGATATTTACGTCCGGTGCAGGCACCAGAGGCGTCTGCGCCACAACGTGTGGCACCGCATCAACATGCTGCGAATAATACTGGCCGAGGTGCGTCACGGCGTCGCGGGTACGGGCAATGTCGTAACCGGTCGCGCTCATGTTCACCACGAAACCTGCCGGAGCCACGCCAATCAACACCAGCATGATCAGGCCGATACCTTTCTGACCATCGTTCGCACCGTGAGAGAAACTCACGCCGATTGCGGACAGAATAAGGCCAATACGGGTCCAGAATGGCGGCTTCTTCTTGCCGTCTTTCTTTTCACGTTCTGCTGGCGTCAGGTGGATACGGGCGTGTTTTTTATTCCCGCTCCAGTAGCGACGCAGCAGGAAAATCATGGTTCCCGCCATAATCATCCCGACCAGCGGTGAGACGATCAGTGAGGCGAAAATGCCAATCATTTTCGGGATGTTTAACGCATCAACCACTGACGTGTGGGTCATCAGCGCGTTAGTCAAACCCACGCCGATAATAGCGCCAATGAGGGTATGGGAGCTGGACGCCGGCAGACCAAAATACCAGGTGCCGAGGTTCCAGATGATCGCCGCCAGTAACATAGAGAACACCATGGCAAGGCCATGCGCGGAACCTACATTCAGCAACAAATCGGTTGGAAGTAAATGGACGATGGCATAGGCCACGCTCAAACCACCGAGCAGGACGCCAAAGAAGTTAAATACCCCTGCCATCACGACCGCTAATTGCGAACGCATTGCCCGGGTGTATATGACGGTTGCTACTGCGTTGGCCGTATCATGGAAACCGTTAATGGCTTCATAGAACAGAACAAACAGTAACGCGAGAATCAATAACGAACCGGTATGAATATCCAACCCGGCAAATAGATGCAGCATAATTGTTACGCCAGTTAGTGGTCATGAACGCCGCGCATTATCTGCGAGAACAGGGGGACGGGAAAAGGAAAATATGACATTTTTTTGACTAAAAACAGTTCAATATTTGGCTTTGTTTCAATTTATTTTTTATATATCAAAATCTTATTCCTCGTTTAGGCGCTGAAACATTTACTTACGACGTTCAGAAAACCACCTCTCTGGCTGGTTTAAGGGGCGTCTGTCCCTTACAATCCGCGTCGCAATGCGGCTAAAGCCCATTGGCACAGGGGGAAGCCCTGTCTAAAACGTAGCTGAAATTTCCGGTAAGAGAGGCCAAAAGTGGAACAGGTTGATGTGGTAGTCATTGGTGCGGGTGCGGCAGGCATGTTCTGTGCAGCGCAGGCCGGACAGGGTGGCTGCCGGGTTCTGCTGCTGGATAATGGCAAAAAAACCGGACGAAAAATTCTGATGTCGGGCGGCGGTCGCTGCAACTTCACCAATCTGTATGCCGAACCGGCTGCCTATCTTTCAGAAAACCCGCATTTCTGTAAATCCGCGCTGGCGCGTTACACCCAGTGGGATTTCATCGATCTGGTCAACCGCTACAACATCGCCTGGCACGAGAAAACGCTCGGCCAGCTTTTTTGCGATGATTCAGCGACACAAATTGTGGCGTTGCTGGATAAAGAATGTGAACGGGGGAATGTCGATGTGCGTCTGCGCAGCGAGATTTCAGACGTTCAGAAAACCGAAGATGGCTTTATTATCAAAGTGAATGGCTCAACTGTAAGTACTCACTCACTTGTGGTTGCCAGCGGCGGACTTTCCATGCCGGGGCTGGGCGCGTCGCCTTTCGGTTATCGTCTGGCCGAACAGTTTGGCCTGAAAGTGTTACCGACCCGCGCCGGTCTGGTGCCGTTTACGCTGCACAAGCCGCTGCTCGACCATTTGCAGACGCTTTCCGGCGTCTCCGTGCCCGCTGTGCTGACCGCGCAGGATGGCACGGTGTTCCGCGAAAGCATTCTGTTTACGCATCGCGGGATGTCCGGCCCGGCGGTTCTGCAACTTTCCAGCTTCTGGCAGCCTGGCGAGTTTGTGAGCGTTAACTTACTGCCTGATGTCGATCTGGCGGCGTTTCTCAATGCACAGCGGCAGGAACACCCGAACCAGAGCCTGAAAAATACGCTGGCGATGCAACTGCCTAAACGTCTGGTGGAATGTCTGCAAACGCTCGGGCAACTGCCGGACGTCACGCTGAAACAGCTGAACGTGCCGCAACAGGCCGAACTGGTTGAGCAATTGCAAAACTGGCAGGTTCAGCCGAACGGCACCGAAGGTTACCGCACGGCGGAAGTTACGCTAGGCGGCGTCGATACGCGCGAACTTTCCTCCAAAACCATGGCCGCGGCAAAAGTGCCGGGTCTGTATTTTATCGGCGAAGTCGTGGACGTCACCGGCTGGCTGGGCGGATACAATTTCCAGTGGGCGTGGAGCTCCGCCTGGGCGTGCGCGCAGGACCTGATTTCCCGACCGAAGGGCGCGAAATAGCCACATGACAGGGGGATTTCACCGTTTCTTCATTTTGTCCCCCCTGTTTCTGACATCCTGCGGGACGTTATCTGACATGCAGGTGAAAGAGCATCCCGATGCCGTGCGGGCGCTGGCCTGTTCGGGCGATCTCGATGAGATGGTTAATGGCGTTGTCCGCCAGTATCAGAAAAAAGAGAAAGCGGCGGGCCTTGCGATAGGCATTATCAGAAACAACGGCGAGGCCAGAACCTGGGGCTACGGCTACACTAATTCCACCCACAGCTACAGAATCGACGGGGAAACCCTGTTCGCGCTGGGTTCTGTGAGTAAAGGCGTGACCGGCGAAGTGGTGGCCGGGCTGGTCAATAAAGGCCAGTTGCGCTGGGACGATAAACTTTCCGATTTGCTGCCGAAAAATATCCCGCTGAGCGAGGATGCGAAAAACATCACGCTGTTGCAGCTGGCGACACACACGTCCGGTCTGCCGCGACAAAACATGAATAAAGACATGCTGGAGAGTTTTCTCCGCTATCTCTACACCGGCGACAATTTCTATCACGAGCTGGACAGCGATTCCGTCGTCAACGATCTGTCAGGGTTTACAAAGCCGGAGAAGCGCGAGCCGCAGTATTCCAATTTAGGCTACGCGCTGTTGGGGTATATTCTCAAACTGAAAACCGGCGAAGACATCCAGCAACTGTCTTATGATTTTATTTTCCGCTCGCTGAAGATGGATAACACCAGTTTTTATGCGACGCGCCTGAAAGACTATCCTTACCGCGCCATCGGGCATGCGGGCGATCAGCCGAAATTTATCCCGCGCGGCGAAGTGGTGCCTGACTGGCATTTCTCCAATAACATGGTGGCCGCCGCCAGCCTGTACAGCAATGTGGACGACCTGCTTAAGTACCTGCGTGCTCACATAGATGGCTCAAAAAATGGTGATCTCAACATGGCGATCAGCGACACGGAAAAAGTATATTTCCAGCGAGCTATCGAGGCGGCGAATATCGCGTGGGTGACGGATCACATCAGCCATCAAACGATTACGTATCAGGTCGGCTATATCGGCGGCTATTCCAGTTATATTGGTTTTGATAAAAAACATCAGAATGCCGTGGTGGTATTACAAAACACCTTTAACTGGAGCAATTATATTGGTCATGATCTTTTGCTGAGAATGGCGATGGCCGATGATTATCGCGGGAAGTGCCATTGATATTGTTTTCGTGAATGTGTGCGTGCTGAATAATCTGACTGATTTATGTAAATAAAAATTTTTACATATTAGAATTCAGAAGGGGGGATTGTTTCATAACAGTTTTATAGTTTCTTTCCGACAGTCTTGCGCCGAATCAGATATTTCTTTTCCGAAAATAATATAACCTGCCTGAAAATTATCATGCCCTGCGGGGACTCTCTTTTCGCAAAGGACTGTTATGTTCTCCCTGACTCGTAAAAAAAACGCCTGCCTTGCCGGCTTACTGATGTTGTCCGGCGCAGCCGTTGCCGCTGATCCCGCGCCGGTTGTCACTACGGAACCTGCCGTAACGGCGGCACCTGAAAAACCGGCTGCTGTTGCTGCCGCCGAAGCTGCTCCGGCAGCGCCTGAGAAACCGGCACCTTTTGTTGCCACTGAACCTGCTCCGGTAGCATCTGAAAAACCGGCACCTGTTATTGCCACTGAACCTGTTCCGGTAGCATCTGAAAAATCCGCCCCCGCTGTTACCGAAATTCCGGCTCCGCTGACCGTTTTACCGACATCGGCAGCCACCGTTCCTGCGGCGAAAGAAGAACCGAAAGCGCCGGTAAAACCAGTGTTCAGCCTCGACAGCGAAGAGCAGAAACGGGCTTACGCCAGCGGTGTCGCGATGGCGCGTTACATTGAAGAACAGATTGAGCAGCAGAAAGCGCTGCACATCACCATGAGCAAAGACATCATGCTGGCCGGGATCGCAGACACCTTTAATAATCAGGTGAAAATGAGCGATCAGGACATTCACACGACGCTAACGGCGTTTGATGAACAGGTCAAAGTCCTGACGAAAGCAGAAATGGATAAAAAGAGTGCCGCGGATAAAGCCTTCCTCGCTGATTTCGCCAAACAAGATGGCGTGAAAAAGACCAAACAAGGTTTGCTGTACTTGGTTAAAAACAAAGGCGAGGGCAACGTACTCAAAGATACCGATACGGTTGAAGTTGGCTATCAGGGCAAACTGGTGGATGGCACCATTGTAGACGGCCCGCAGGTTGAGAATGCCAATCAAGTCTTCCGCGTGGCGAATATGCCGCCGGTTCTGCGCGACAGCGTAAAACTGATTCGCAAAGGCGGTGAGATTCAGGTGGTCATTCCGCCTGTTGCCGTTGAAAACGCCAGTGACGCAAATCGGCCGGACGTAGTGGTGATCTACACCATTACCGTGGTGGATGTGAATAAAGCACAGTAATCCGGATGAATAAGAAAGGGCGCCCTTGTTTATACAGAGGGTGCCCTTTTTTTTGTGTCAGAATTTTGTTTCATAACAAGGGATTAGCCCTGGTGCACCGCAATATAGCGTTCAAACTTAGACGGTTTCAGCTGACTGAGATCCACCAGAACCAGCCCGTCGATGCAGTGGTTGAATTCCGGGTCGCTGCCGAAATCAATAAACTGCACGCCGCCGGTTTCGCAAAGTTCTGAATACTGCTTATACAGCGCCGGAATACTGCAACCGAGGTTTGCCAGCAGACGTTTCAGACGCTGCAAATCTTCCTGATAGTCATCACCGCAAAACTGTGCGAGCACGTCGGGCAAAGATGCCGGATAAGGGCGGCGTGACGTCGCCAGCGGCAGGGCGGGCGCGAAATACAGGCGATAAAAGGTGACCAGTAAATCGCGTGCGGCCAGCGGTAAGCCGCCGGAAATCGACACCGGGCCAAACAGGTAACGCGTTTGCGGATATTTCGCCAGATACGCGCCGATGCCGAGCCACAAATAATCCAGCCCGCGTTTGCCCCAGTACGCTGGCTGAATAAAGCTGCGTCCGAGTTCAATGCCCTGTGCGAGAATCGGGTCCATCTGATGGCCGTACTGGAACAGGCTCTGGCTGTAAATGCCGTTCAGGCCTTTGCTGGCGACCTGTTCGGCGGTCGGGATAAACCGGTAAGCGCCGACGATTTCCAGCGCCTGCGGATCCCACAACACCAGGTGATAATAATCGTCATCGTAACTGTCGAGATCGCGACGACGGCCGCTGCCTTCGCCTACGGCGCGGAACGCAATTTCGCGCAACCGCCCCAATTCGCGCAGTATCGGCACGTAATCTTCGCCGTGGCGGCGATAGAGATAAATCATTTTGCCGTCGGGTGTTTTGCCCAGCACTTCACTGGCTTCCAGCGCATGTTTCAGCACGGCGCGGTCTTCTGCGCGGGCAATCGACGTTTCGGTATGAAACAGCTCAGGCTTTCCGCTGCCAAGGCGATACACGTGTTTTCGGAAACGCGCGGCCAGATCGCCCGCCGTCATTTGTCCGTCGTGCCAGCTGGAATAAGGAATGCGCGCGCCGATTTTCAGCGTCAGGCTGTTACCGCGTTGCCCGAACATTTCATGAACCAGCAATAACGTGCTGAGCGGGCGGTAAATCATTGAGCTGAGATAAAACAGCGCGCTGTTGCTGCCGCCGATATGCACCGGAACTACCGGCGCACGGGCTTTGGCAGCAAGGCGGATAAAACCGGTATGCCATTTGCCGTCGCGCACGCCTTTCGAACTCATGCGTGACACTTCACCGGCCGGAAACACAATCAGCACGCCCTGATTCACCAGATGCTCCTGCATCAGCGTGACCTGATTGCGTCGGGTGCGATTGCCCATATTATCAACCGGGATCATCAGGCTGCCGAGCGACGTCACCAGCGACAGTATCTGGTTCGCGACCACTTTGACGTCAGGGCGTACAGACGCCACTGCGTGCAATAATGCCAGCCCGTCGAGCGTTCCGATCGGATGGTTGGCGACGATAACTACCGGCCCGTAGCTTGGGATTTGTTCCCGGTCGCGTTCCGTCAGTTCACAGCGAATATTAAAATGCTCCAGCACCTGTTCGGCCATATCAATGCCTTTCAGATGCTGATGTTGTTCGGCAAAGCGGTGGAATTCTTTTTCGCGGAACAGGGCTTTTAGGAGACGGCGTTGCCAGGAAGGGGTCTTGTGCTGCGGGTCGAGATCCTGAAACAGGGTATCCATGCTGAACATAGGATGTCCTCCGGTTGAAGTCATCTGACCATAGTCAGCCGGTGTGACAGTGATGTGTCAGTAAAATGACAGAATAACGAACCTTTCCGGCGCTGAATTATTTCCGTATAGTGCCCGCGCCGGACTATAGTGTGTAGGTAAAATCAACAACTCAGGGGAGGGAATTCGAAATGGACAAAAAACCTGTTCCTGATTTATTGCTCCCTATGTCAAAACCGACTAAAGCCATTAATAAACTCATTGCGGCTTTCCGCACGGCGTCCGCCCCTCTTGAGATAAAGGGAAAAGAGTCTGTTATTGAACTGAACCCGGTAAAGGAACAGGCAAAAGTAGTTTTAGTATTAGACGGCGCGCTGAATATTTACCGTACTGCCGATAACTTACGTTTTGTCAGAGCCGCTGCGCCAAATCTATTTGGCATGCAGGGTTCACCGTTCCGCTATAACCTTTATCAGTTCAGAAGTGAAAAAGGGGCGGTACTCGAAACGTTACCTTTTTCCCGCGCGATGGAACTTGTCAGCGAACATCAGTTGTTCAAAGAAGTCCTGCATTTCCAGACGTACCTCAGTGACTTTCAGGCCTACCGGACCAATTTGCTGATCAGCAAATCAACGTATCAGATCGTCTGCGCTTTCCTGTTTGAACTGGAATTGATGCCGCCTGAGCAACGGTTACGCACCAGCGTTTTTAATTATATTCATGAGCACACTCACCTGGCCCGTAGCGGTGTGATGAAAATTTTGTCCGATTTACGGCAGGGTGAATATATTAATATTGAGAACGGCAAGCTTATTGCTATCCTCAAAAAATTCCCTCGGGAATATTAAAACATGCAACGGTGTTGTTTAATTTTCCAGACAGGCGACGCCTTCTAAATTATCCTCAGATAATTAATCGGTGTCTGGCTGGTTATTGTTACCGGCATTGATGTTCGATGACGGTGATAGTGCCGGTATTCCAGCACGATATCGTTGTTTCGGTCGACAAAATCTATCCGGCTGCCCGCCAGCGTGCACATATCGGCAACCGCAGAGGCATCCCGCTGTTTCGAAAGCGGCGTACCGATGGGGTAATCAAAACTGATATTCGCCGTGACTTCATTCTGGTCAGAATTACCTTGTTTATATCCCGCGCCGATCGTCACCAAAGGCACCGGCGTGTAATCCACGCCCAGCGTCACAGAGGTCGGGTCTTCCTCAAAACTGTCGGTGCCAAAAAGCGCAACCTGATTGCGGATAACAAGGTAAATAGATCGGGAGCCGGACGTTCTTCGTCATTATCGAAGTCCGCTGACGCTTTCCACGCAGACAAAGGAATAGAATAGTTTCCGCTAAGTTTTAAGAAATTCGTGCACACTTCAGAACCTAAATGGCCGGGTTCTCCATTCTCCAGAAAGGTAGCGGTTCCGGGGCTCTTAAATCGGTGTTTCAATTTGTTGCTAAAACAACCTATTGCTAATAAAGTCCAAGACTCATTTACGGCTTTGCAACATGCCAGAACCTTCTTCGTGAGACGTCGATTTCCATGCCTGCTCCCGCTTTGCCCGAAAGTTCGTCTTCAAAAACCACATTACGGATCCTCTCCATTCTGGTTTTCAACTTTGCTAACTACCTGACGATCGGCCTGCCGCTGGCGATTCTGCCTGGGTATGTCCACGATCATCTCGGTTACAGCGCGTTCTGGGCGGGGCTGGTGATCAGCTTGCAATACTTCGCGACGCTGCTGAGCCGTCCGCACGCCGGGCGTTACGCCGATAAAGTCGGGCCAAAGCGCGTGGTGATGCTCGGGCTCAGCGGCTGCCTGCTTAGCGGCGTGTTCTATTTGCTGGCGTTATGGATGGACGCGTCACCGGCGGCCAGCCTGACGCTGTTGTGCGTCGGGCGTTTACTGCTGGGCGCGGGACAAAGTTTTGCCGGAACCGGTTCGACGCTCTGGGGCATCGGCGTGGTCGGTTCGCTGCATATCGGCAAGGTGATTTCGTGGAGCGGGGTGGTGACGTATGGCGCGATGGCAATTGGCGCGCCGCTCGGTGTGGGAATTTTCAGCCTAGGCGGCCTGACGCTGTTGTCGGTGTGCATTATTCTGGTAGCGCTGACGGCGTTACTGGTGGCGTGGCGTAAACCGCCGGTCGCGGGGAAACCCGTCACGCAAATTCCGTTCAGCCAGGTGCTGGGGAAAATTTTGCCCTACGGCATGATGCTCGCGCTGGCTTCCACCGGCTTTGGGGTGATCGCCACGTTTATCACCCTGTTTTACGATGCTAAAAACTGGTCCGGCGCAGCGTTCTCGCTGACATTTTTCAGTGCAGCGTTTGTCGGCATGCGGTTGCTGTTCCCGAATTGTATCAACCGATTTGGCGGCTTACGCGTTGCACTGGCGTGCTTCGTTGTTGAAATCATGGGGCTGATCCTGGTCTTTTTCGCCCCGACGGCGCTGGTCGCCATGGGGGGCGCATTCCTGACGGGCGCAGGCTTCTCGCTGGTCTTTCCGGCGCTCGGCGTGGTGGCGGTTAAGAAATTGCCGCAGGACAATCAGGGCAGCGCGCTGGCGACCTATTCTGCGTTTCTGGATTTGTCACTGGGAATTACCGGCCCGCTGGCGGGAATGCTGATGGCGCAGGCCGGAATTGATTCGATTTACCTCGGTTCTGCGTTGCTGGTGTTTATTGCGATGGCGCTGGTTCTGCGGCGTTTACCGCGCGAAACCAGCGCCTCCGTCAGGACAGATTAAACGCCGCGGATGCGCCCCATATGCAGCGTATCCACCAGTTCGCCGTCGCGCAGGGCGTAGTACGGGCTGCGGCCTTCAATGCTAAAACCATACTTCTTGTACAGCCCGATGGCTGCCTCGTTATCGGCATACACCGTCAGTTCGACGCGTTTCACCTGCAACCATTTGTCGCAGAGTTCCAGCGCCGCTTCAAGCAACTTGCTGCCCACACCACGCCCCTGAAAGCCGGTATCCACGCCAATCCCGAAGGTCGCCACATGACGTCGCCGCCACGGTTGCTCGACCATCAGCGTGAGATTGCCGACGAGTTTGCCGTCAATGCAGGCCACCAGCGCGAATCTTCCCGGCGCAGAGTTTGCCAGACGGTCTTCCCATAGCGAGGCGGGCGGATAAGGGAGCTGGAGAGTGTCGCTGTAAACAGGAACCTGAGCGTATAGGTGTTGAAGCGCCTCTGCATCTGCGGCTTCAGCGTGACGTATGACTATTTCGCTCATGGCGACACTCCTCTTTTTATGGTTACTGTTTGAATATCCTCTACATTTATCAGGAATAGGAAAACTGTCAATCGAATGTTTGGTGAAAAAAAATGCTTTACAAGTGCGAATGATAATGATTATTATTGCCATGCGTTCCGGGGATGGCCTCACACCAAGGTCAAACGGGTCCCCATGAATGCACGACATTGCTCACATTGCTTCCAGTATTACTTAGCCAGCCGGGTGCTGGCTTTTTTTTTCCTTCCTATTTCGCGCTGTGGATGCGTTGGCTGCGTGCGCTCACCCGAATCACATACTTATGTATGCTCATCGGGATTCACTTTCTTGCCGCCTTCCCACAACACGAACTATTTCGGAAAAACTGCTTTCCTATTTCGCGCTGTGGATGCGTTGGCTACGTGCTCTCACCCGAATCACATACTTATGTATGCTCATCGGGATTCACTTTCTTGCCGCCTTCCCATAACACGAACTATTTCGAAAAAAACACATCTTTTCTCTTTTCCAAATCCTTCTCATGTCTTCTACAAATCCTTTGGATTTAATCATCTGCATTTGTTCATATTTTTTGAACAGAGGGGTGAAGTTTTTACGCTTTCTTATTCTCAGCCGTTGACTAGACTAGAGAAAACATTGAGGAGAGTTGAACATGATCTACTTACGCAAAGCACAAGAACGCGGTCACGCAAGTCACGGCTGGCTGGAAAGCTGGCATACCTTCTCTTTTGCCGATTACTACGATGCGAACTTTATGGGCTTCTCCGCGCTGCGGGTGATCAATGAAGATTTCATCGATGCGGGGCAGGGTTTTGGTAAGCATCCGCACAAAGACATGGAAATTCTGACTTACGTGCTCGAAGGCACTGTGGAACATCAGGACAGCATGGGCAATAAAGAGCAGATTCAGGCCGGTGAATTCCAGATTATGAGCGCCGGGACCGGTGTGACGCATTCCGAGTACAACGGCAACAGTGACCGTAAACTGCACCTGTATCAGATCTGGATTATTCCCAATCAAAAAGGGCTGGAACCGCGTTATGAACAACGCATGTTTGACGCTCCGCAGGGCCGCCAGCTGGTGCTCTCTCCGGACGCCCGTGACGGTTCGCTGAAAGTCTTCCAGGATATGGAATTGTCCCGCTGGGCGCTGAAAAAAGACGAACAGTCTGTTTATCAGATTCAGGCTGAACGCCGCGTGTGGATCCAGGTGGTGAAAGGCACGGTGTCCATCAATGGCCAGAAAGCCGGGCCGAGCGATGCGCTGGCGATCTGGGATGAAACGGCGCTGTCCGTTCACGCCGATGAAGACAGTGAAATTCTGCTTTTCGACCTGCCACCGGTCTGATGATTTCTGGCACTCCGCTAAAGGCGACTCCGGTCGCCTTTTTTGTTTTTGTCCCTTAGTCCTTTTCCCCGCGTTTGCATTGCTGAATCTTTCAGCTTCGTGACGGCATTCACACCCGCAACAAATCGACCGGCAATTTTTTGACCCCCTTCGCACATTGGTTTCTGTTCTATGGAAACCGGTTTCCAAAGTGATTCAAATACCCTCAGCAAGAGAAACGGGCAGAACATAAATCATCTGGGAGTGAAGCAAAAATGAAAAGAATCATGCTTTGTTGTTCGGCGGGAATGTCGACCAGTTTATTAGTTCGCAAAATGAAAGAGGTTGCTGCGCAGCGCGGCGAAGACGTGCAGATTGATGCGTTCGGGGCCAGCGAGTTTGACGAGAAATTCCGTGATTATCAGGTGGTGCTGCTCGGGCCGCAGGTGCGTTATATGCAGGCTGATTTATCCAAAAGGGCCGCAGAATTCAATATTCCGGTCGAAGTCATCAACATGATGGATTACGGCATGCAGCGCGGCGACAACGTACTCGACTTCGCCTTCGGCCTGATCGCACAGGAAGGAAGCCGCGTATGAGTGGCCTTTATCAGGCGATGGTTAACGTCATCGAAAAGCACATCACGCCGCTGGCGGGCAGCGTCGGTCAGCAGCGGCATGTGATCGCCATTCGTGACGGATTTATCGCGGCGTTGCCTTTTATGATTATCGGCTCGTTTATGCTGGTCTTCATTTTTCCGCCATTTTCACCGGACACCACCTGGGGTTTCGCGCGTGGCTGGCTGGATTTGTCGCTGAAATACCGCGAACAGCTGATGCTGCCGTGGTATCTGAGCATGGGGGTGATGACTTTTTTCATCTCTGTCGGTATCGGCGCGAGTCTCGGAAAACACTACAAACTCGACCCGATCATGACCGGACTGCTGGCGTTTATGGCCTTTCTGCTGGTCGCTGCGCCCTACCATGACAAGCAAATCTCAACGCAGTATTTCTCCGGTGAAGGCATTTTCACTGCGATCCTGACGGCGATTTACGCCGCCGAAGTCTATGCGCTGCTCAAACGTCGCAACATTACAATCCGCCTGCCAAAAGAAGTCCCGACCGGCGTGGCGCGCTCGTTTGAAATCCTGATCCCGGTCGTCGTGATTGTCGCCACGCTGCATCCGCTGAACCTGTTTATTCAGTCCGCCACGGGCATGATTATTCCTGAAGCGATTATGCATCTGCTCGCGCCGCTGGTTTCTGCGTCTGATTCCCTGCCGGCGATTCTGATTTCGGTATTTATCTGTCAGGTGCTGTGGTTCGCCGGTATTCACGGCGCGCTGATTGTCACCGGCATTATGAACCCGTTCTGGATGACCAATCTTGCGCTGAACCAGACCGCGTTACAGGCAGGCGAACCGCTGCCGCACATTTATCTGCAAGGTTTCTGGGATCACTATCTGCTGATTGGCGGCGTCGGCTCGACCCTGCCGCTGGCGATATTGCTGTTGTGCAGCAAGGCTGTGCATCTTCGCACCATTGGTAAAATGGGCGTGGTGCCGAGCTTCTTCAACATCAACGAACCCATCCTGTTTGGCACGCCGATTATCATGAATCCGGTGTTTTTCCTGCCGTTCACCTTAGTGCCGATGCTCAACGCCGTTTTCGCGTATACCGCCACAAAACTCGGCTGGGTCGCGCAAGTGGTGTCGCTCACACCCTGGACAACGCCTGCGCCAATTGGTGCGTCATGGGCCGCAAACTGGGCATTCAGTCCGGTAATTATGTGCCTGTTCTGTATGGTGTTATCAGCAGTAATGTATTACCCGTTCCTGAAAGCGTACGAACGCACATTACTCAAACAGGAAGCGGAAAAGGCCGGTGCCCAAACGGCGGGTAACGCCGTACCGGTCAACAGCTAAAACGCAAAGCAACGGACAGCGAGGATAACGATGAAATACGCATTTCCAAAAGAGTTCTGGTGGGGCAGTGCCAGTTCTGCGCCGCAGACGGAAGGTGAAACCCTGAGCCACGGTAAAAGTGCGACGGTCTGGGATCACTGGTATTCGCAGCAACCGACGCGTTTCCATAACGACGTCGGCCCGCAGGACACATCGACGTTTTATAAAAACTGGCGCGAAGATATCGCGCTGCTGAAACAGCTGAACCACAACACTTTCCGCACATCGATTTCCTGGGCGCGTTTGATCCCCAACGGACGCGGTGAAGTGAATCAGGAAGCGGTCACATTTTATAATCAGGTTATCGACGAAATGCTGGCGCAGGGCGTGCAGCCGTTTATCAATCTGTTCCACTTCGATATGCCGATGGCGATGCAGGAAATCGGCGGCTGGGAAAACCGTGATGTCGTTCAGGCTTACGCTAAATACGCCGATACGTGTTTTGAGCTGTTTGGCGATCGCGTGAAGCATTGGTTTACGTTCAACGAACCGGTCGTGCCGGTGGAAGGCGGGTATCTTTATGACTTCCATTATCCGAATGTGGTGGATTTCAGACGTGCAGCCACTGTGGCTTACCACACCATGCTGGCGCATTCTCTGGCGGTGAAAGCCTATCGCGCCCGCAACCCTGGCGGCGAAATCGGCATCATTCTTAACCTGACGCCGTCGTACCCGCGCTCACAAAATCCGGCAGATCTGAAAGCGGCGAATATTGCGGATCTGATGTTTAACCGCAGTTTCCTTGACCCGGCGCTGCGCGGTGAATATCCGCAGGAACTGGTAGATTTGCTGAAAAAACACGATCAGCTGCCGGCCTGTCAACCGGGTGATAAAGCGCTACTGCAACAGGGCGTGGTGGATTTGCTCGGCATAAACTATTACCAGCCGCGCCGCATTCAGTGCCGCGACAGCATGGTCAATCCAGAAAGTCCGTTTATGCCGGAATGGTTCTTTGATAACTATGTCATGCCGGGGCGCAAAATGAACCCGCACCGTGGCTGGGAAATCTACGAGCAGGGGATCTACGATATCCTCACTAATCTGCGTGAAAACTACGGCAATCCGCGCTGTTTCATTTCTGAAAATGGCATGGGCGTTGAGCATGAACTGCGCTTCGAAAAAGACGGACGGATTGAGGACGATTACCGCATAGAATTTGTCAGCGGACATCTGAAATGGCTGCACCGTGCGTTGCAGGAAGGCAGCGGCTGTCTCGGCTATCATATGTGGACATTTATTGACTGCTGGTCATGGATGAATGCCTATAAAAACCGGTATGGTTTCGTCCAGCTGGATCTGGAAACGCAGAAACGGACGGTGAAGAAAAGCGGCGAATGGTTCGCGGCGGTATCTGAAAATAACGGTTTCGATTAACACAAGGAAAGACATGGCAAACATTAACGACGTTTCGCGGCTGGCGAAGGTGTCGAAAGCGACGGTGTCCCGTGTCCTGAGTGGCAGCCGCGGTGTCAAAGAAGAAAGCCGCCTGGCCGTAATGCAGGCGGTGGAAACGCTGCAATACAAACCGAGCGTGATTGCGCAGTCGCTGTCCACGCAGTCCACCGGCTGTATCGGGGTGATTTGCGCGGCAGAAAACATCAACCAGTCCACCGGTTATCTGCACGCGCTGGAAAAAGAATTACGGCTAAACCAGAAATATTTGCTGCTGAGATTCGCCACGGATGCGGCGGGTCTGGCGCATTCAGTTAACGAAATCGGCAGAGGATTATGCGATGCGATGATCGTTATCGGCGCGCGCTTTGAACTGCCGCCATTGCCGGAAAACGTGATTACTATTGATTGTCTGGATGAAGATTCCGACCGCAGCATTCACTTTGACCGCAGCTTTGCCGCCGAAACAGCCTGCCAGTATGTTTTGCAGCAAGGACGCAGGCAGATTGCGCTGATTAATGCAGAAAACGGCGAAACCGCAGGGCAAATCTTGCAGGGTTATCATCAGGCGCTGGAAAAATTCCTGCTGCCGTACGACCGGCGGCTGGTCCACAGTGGCGAACAGGCGCTTACGCAGTTGCTGGCGCAAAACGTTCCGTTCAACGCATTGCTGGTGCCGGACGATGCCAGCGCACAGGACGCCCTACGCCAGCTCGCGCAACACGGGCGCGCCGTGCCCGCCAGCGTGATGGTTTTCAGTCTCGACAGCACGTTGCCGCCGGGGATTTCCGCCGTTCCGGCCATCACGTATCCGCTGGAAACGCTGGCGCAAACCGCCATGGCGCTGCTCGCCGGGCAATTTTCAGCGAACGCGGGCGCACCGGTTCGCGGGCAGCTTTCTATCCCTTTCTGACCCACATCTCATGTCGCGCAGCAACGGATATCCGCCTGCGCGATTGTTTGCTACCATTACGCTCTGATCCCCTTAACCCAGTTCATTGAAAAACGTGAAGAAAAAAAGGCCCGTACTCCAGGATGTTGCCGACAAAGTGGGCATCACCAAAATGACGGTCAGCCGTTATTTGCGCAATCCCGAACAAGTTTCCAGCGCCTTGCAGGAAAAGATTTCGGCTGCGCTCGATGAACTGGGTTACATCCCAAACCGCGCCCCGGATATTCTCTCGAACGCCAAAAGTCGCGCCATTGGCGTGTTATTGCCGTCACTGACCAACCAGGTGTTCGCCGAAGTGCTGCGTGGCATCGAGAGTGTCACGGATATTCACGGCTACCAGACCATGCTGGCGCACTACGGCTACAGCCAGGAGCGCGAAGAACAGCGTCTCACGTCACTGCTTTCTTACAATATTGACGGCCTGATTTTGTCCGAACGCCATCACACCGCGCGTACGCTGAAAATGATCGAAGTGGCCGGTATTCCGGTAGTTGAGATGATGGACTGCGTCTCGCCGTGCGTGGATCTGGCGGTCGGTTTTAACAACTTCGAAGCCGCGCGGCAGATGACGCAGCAGATCATCGCGCACGGGCATCGGCATGTGGTGTATTTCGGCGCGCGTCAGGATGAGCGTACGATCATCAAGCAGCAGGGTTACGAGCAGGCGATGCGTGAATCCGGGCTGGAGCCTTACAGCGTGATGACCAGCCGTTCATCCAGCTACAGCGGCGGTGCGGAATTACTGCGTCAGGCGCAAAAAGACTGGCCGCAAATCGACAGTATTTTCTGCACCAACGATGACCTCGCGGCGGGCGCATTCTTTGAATGTTTACGTCAGGGGCTGAGTATTCCGTCACAAATGGCGATTGCCGGTTTCCATGGTCACAACATGGGGCAGGCGATGGAGCCACCGCTCGCCAGCGTACTCACGCCGCGCGAAAGAATGGGGCAGATTTCAGCCGAACGCCTGCTGGCAAGATTGCGCGGCGAAGAAGTCTTTCCGAGGATGGTGGATGTAGGGTTCACCATCTCGGCAGGCGGAAGTATTTGATTTAAAATTCCTCCCCCTTCGCAGGGGGAGGAGAAAGTCTTACTTCTGTAATGTTTTCAAGGCCGCTACGCAGCGATCGACCACACCTTCAAACTTATGATCGATATTTACGCGCAAGACATCCGGCTCATCTTCGCCCGGTTCTTCGAGCGCATCGAACTGGCTTCTCAGTAAATCCGTCGGCATAAAATGCCCGGCGCGCGCTTTCAGGCGCTCGGCAATCACGTCAAAACTGCCTTTCATGTAGATGAACACCATGCCTTCGTTGTCTTTGCGCAGCGCGTCGCGGTAGCGGCGTTTCAGCGCGGAACAAACAATAATGCCGGTTTCATTTTTATGGCGCAGGCTGTAAGCCGCATCATTCAGACGTAATAACCACGGCGCACGATCGTCGTCATTGAGCGGCGTACCGCTGGCCATCTTTTGAATATTTGCGCGGGGATGAAGATCATCACCGTCGATGAATTTTGCGTTAATTTCACGGGCCAGTGCCGCGCCGACGGTGGATTTACCGCTGCCTGACACGCCCATCAGAATGATGCTTTGTCCTGCCATAAGTATGATCTCTATCCCAAAATGAACATTTCGACTGCGTAGTGAGTCCTAATATTAGCATGTTACCGGTATCATGATACCGGTAACAAATGGAGATGTGACTAATATCACAAAGGAATGCACTGCTGTTTTAGCGGTCGCGGTCTGTACCCGTTGCACTGTTAATTCCTACAACATGTTGAAAATTAAAAACAATGCGTCACCTGTCTGGCCACGATGCCACGGTGACCGCATGAGGGGAAGAATATGCCAATAGTTATTGTAGCGGTGGGCGTTGCACTGCTGTTGTTACTTATGATCCGATTTAAGCTGAACGGCTTTATCGCGCTGATCCTGGTCGCCCTGGCGGTCGGGATTATGCAGGGTATGCCGGTCGATAAAGTTATTACGTCGATTAAAAACGGGGTAGGCGGAACGCTGGGCAGCCTGGCGCTGATCATGGGCTTCGGGGCCATGCTCGGTAAAATGCTGGCGGATTGCGGCGGCGCGCAACGTATCGCGACGACGCTTATCGAAAAATTTGGCCGTGAGCACATTCAGTGGGCCATCGTGCTGACCGGTTTTATCGTCGGTTTTGCGCTGTTCTATGAAGTCGGCTTCGTGCTGATGCTGCCGCTGGTCTTCACCGTTGCCGCGGCTGCGCGTTTGCCACTGTTGTACGTCGGTGTGCCGATGGCGGCGGCGTTATCCGTGACTCACGGTTTCCTGCCTCCGCACCCGGGCCCGACCGCAATCGCGACCATTTTCCATGCGGACATGGGCAAAACCTTGCTGTACGGTTCGCTGCTGGCGGTGCCAACGGTAATTCTGGCGGGGCCGGTGTTTGCGCGCTTCCTGAAAGGTATCGATAAACCGGTGCCGGAAGGTCTGTTCAACCCGAAAACCTTTACTGAAGAAGAGATGCCAAGCTTTGGCGTAAGCGTCGCGACTTCTCTGGTGCCGGTGATTTTGATGGCATTCCGCGCCGTTTGCGAAATGGTCCTGCCAAAAGGCCATCCGGTTCTGGCGTACGCTGAATTCTTCGGTGACCCGGTGATGGCAACGCTTATCGCGGTGTTGATCGCCATTTTCACCTTCGGCCTGAACCGTGGCCGTAAAATGGAAGACGTCATGGCAACCGTGACCGATTCCATCAAAATCATCGCGATGATGCTGTTAATTATCGGCGGTGGCGGTGCGTTCAAGCAGGTTCTGGTCGACAGCGGTATTGAGAAATACATTGCAGCCCTGATGGATGGCAGCAACTTATCACCGATCCTGCTGGCCTGGTCAATTGCCGCCGTTTTACGTCTCGCGCTGGGTTCCGCAACCGTTGCGGCGATCACCGCAGGCGGTATCGCGGCTCCGTTGATTGCGACTACCGGCGTCAGCCCTGAACTGATGGTTATAGCTGTGGGTTCCGGCAGCGTTATTTTCTCTCACGTCAACGATCCGGGTTTCTGGCTGTTCAAGGAGTACTTCAACCTGAGCATCGTCGAAACCTTCAAATCCTGGTCGGTGCTGGAAACCATTATTTCCCTCTGCGGCCTGGGCGGATGCTTGTTGCTGTCGATGGTTGTCTGACGACAAATTGTGAGCATAAAAAAGGCGAGCCGTGTGG
>NZ_JAFMOZ010000097.1:0-33270 GCF_019049615.1 Rahnella sp. BCC 1045
TTTGCCTGGCGGCAACAGCGCGGTGGTCCCACCTGACCCCATGCCGAACTCAGAAGTGAAACGCCGTAGCGCCGATGGTAGTGTGGGGTCTCCCCATGCGAGAGTAGGGAACTGCCAGGCATCAAATAAGTAGAAAGCCCTGTACTGACGTACAGGGCTTTTTGCTATGGGAAATTTGGGGAAATTTGAAGGGATTTGTAGTTACTTTCATTCTTTCCTGACTGACTCTCTGCCAGAAAACTGTGCGTCAGGGAGCAATGAATCGGTTAAACTAAGCTCAAATTAGTCACCAATGAGTAATCTAGTTATGTCGATTGACGACACATCTCTTCAATCCCGAAATACCTTTTCCCTAGCTGCACATGCTGCTGAAATCGTGAGCGTTTGTAGTGTGGAACAGCTGATCACTGCCTGGAAGTCTGCGAACGAAAAGCAGCAACCCTTCCTGCTTTTAGGTGAAGGAAGCAACGTTCTTTTTCTTGATAATTTTGCCGGTATGGTCGTTTTGAACCGGATAAAAGGCATTGAACTGGCTGAAGATAATGATGAATGGCTATTGCATGTCGGTGCCGGAGAAAACTGGCATGGGCTGGTTTGCTACGCATTGGAACACAATATTCCGGGGCTGGAAAACTTGGCTCTGATCCCCGGTTGTGTAGGCTCGGCGCCTATTCAGAACATTGGTGCTTATGGAATTGAGCTGCAAAGTGTCTGTAATTATGTTGATGTTTTAGATCTGCAAACCGAAAAACTGGTGCGTTTAAGTGATGAAGATTGTCAGTTCGGCTATCGCGAAAGCATCTTTAAGCATTCTTATAAAAACGGTTATGCAATCGTAGCCGTCGGTTTGAAGCTGACGAAGCAATGGCTGCCGAAGCTCACTTATGGTGACCTGACTCGTCTGGATCCCCAGACTGTAACGCCGCAGGAGATCTTTGATTCAGTATGCTCAATGCGACGCAGCAAATTACCGGATCCTGCTGTCACCGGGAATGCGGGCAGTTTCTACAAAAACCCAACCGTTGATGCTTTGGTTGCAGAGAAAATCAGCAGCCAATACCCTTCAATGCCCTCTTACCCACAAGCCAATGGACACGTAAAACTGGCCGCGGGTTGGTTAGTTGAACAGGCCGGCCTGAAAGGTTTTAGTATTGGCGGCGCAGCGGTGCATGAGAAACAGGCCCTGGTACTCATTAATAAAGACCATGCGAGCAGCGGCGATGTTCGAGCGTTGGCGAAACATGTTCGTGATGTAGTTGCCGAAAAATTTGGTATCTGGCTTGAGCCTGAAGTCCGTTTCATTGCCGCACAAGGTGAAGTGAATGCCGTGGAGGCTCTGTCATGAAGGATATTACAGTACCACTGCAATTGATCTCAATTTTGGCCGATGGTGAGTTTCATTCTGGTGAGCAGCTTGGTACAGCCATGGGAATGAGTCGTGCTGCAATTAATAAGCATATACAGACAGTGAGGGACTGGGGGGTCGATATCTTCACGGTTCCTGGAAAAGGCTACAGCCTGCCTTATCCTATTCAGTTGTTGGAAGAGGAGAAGATTCTCGCCATGCTCCCGGCTGGTGGAGTCAGTGTCCTGCCCGTGATTGATTCAACTAATCAGTATCTGATGGACAGGATTGGTCAGCTGAATTCTGGTGATGCCTGTGCCGCTGAATATCAGCAGGCTGGGCGAGGCCGCCGCGGTCGTAAGTGGTTTTCACCTTTCGGCAGTAATCTTTATCTTTCCATGTACTGGAAACTGGAACAAGGTCCCGCTGCGGCAATGGGGCTGAGCCTGGTGATCGGGATTGTCATGGCGGAAGTGCTTCATCGCCTTGGGGCGGTAGATGTCCGGGTTAAATGGCCTAATGATCTTTATCTCAATGACCGTAAGCTGGCTGGTATCCTCGTTGAATTGACAGGAAAAACTGGAGATGCTGCTCATCTTGTTATCGGTGCTGGTATTAACCTAAAAATGCGTGAACCTGCGACCGATACCATCAACCAGGGTTGGATCAACTTGCAGGAAGCGGGCGTGAATATCGATCGCAACGAACTGACAGCGACGTTACTCAAAGAGTTGCGTTCTGCTTTAGTTCATTTTGAACAGGAAGGTCTGACACCGTTTATTGCCCGTTGGCGGGATTTAGATAATTTCCTCGACCGGCCGGTTAAATTGCTGATTGGTGATCAGGAAATTCTTGGCATCGAACGGGGAATTGATCCCCAGGGCGCATTGTTGCTCGAGCAAGATGGTCTTATTAAACCGTATATTGGGGGTGAGATTTCACTTCGCGGTGCCTGAATAAGATAAAGGAGAGCATCGGCTCTCCTTTATTCATCTCTAAAATACTTATTTTCTCAAACGGACGCTTTCAACCGCATGATTCGCGCTTTTCGTCAGTATTAGACTGGCTCTTTCCCGAGTTGGTAATATATTTTCTTTTAAATTCAATCCGTTAATTTCATTCCACAACTGGGTCGCAATGTTTACTGCTTCTTCTTCCGGCAGTTTTGCATAGTGATGAAAATAGGAGTCGGGATCAGAGAATGCCCCCTGGCGGAATTTTAGGAAGCGATTAATATACCAGCCCTGCAATAAATCTTCCGGAGCATCAACGTATATTGAGAAATCAACAAAGTCAGAAACAAATACATGATGTGGATCGTGAGGATAATCCATACCACTTTGTAAAACATTGAGCCCTTCAAGAATTAAAATATCTGGCTGCTCAATAACTTTATTCCCATCGGGGATCACATCATAAATCAGATGCGAATACACCGGGGCAGTAACACGTTTAGCGCCTGATTTAACTTCAGAAACGAAGTTTACCAACTGATGCATATCGTAAGATTGCGGGAACCCCTTCTTCTTCATGATCCCACGTTCTTGCAGCGTTTTATTGGGATAGAGAAATCCATCAGTAGTAATCAGCTCCACTGAGCGATGCTCCGGCCAACGGCTCAGCAACGCCTGAAGGACACGCGCTGTTGTGCTCTTGCCCACAGCAACACTTCCCGCAATGCCGATGACATAAGGTATTTTCTGTCCGTCTGTACCGAGGAACTGTTCAAGCACAGCTTGCCGGCGCAAGTTGGAACTGATGTAAAAATTGAGAAGGCGTGAAAGCGGCAGATAGATCTGCGCGACTTCCTCGAGGGATAAATCCTCATTGATACCTTTCAGGTTCACGACTTCCGCTTCTTTGAGCGTTAGCGGTACTGAATCACGTAAGGCTGCCCACTGCGCACGATCGAACTGCAGATAAGGAGTTGCCAAAGATGGGTCTCTTTTTTTCATAAGTTAAAGTCTGCCTGTTAGCGCAGGTCAGGAAAGGCGATCACGCCAACTCCAGACAGTAAACCAGCAGCATATTATAGACACCTTAATTTTCAGGAGAGATCTTTTTCTTATAACTTATCGATTTCTTTGATTGAGTTTAAAAATTTTTAAGAAAGTTATGCAAACAAGGAAGATGTCGTAAAAGATTGGGGCGGCTTTCGTCGCCCCGTGGGGATCAAAAGAGGGGAGGGGAGGAACAGGCAAACGCAGTGAGCCGTTTATAGTAGACCACTTCATTTTTCCGGCTGTAGCGGTCAGATTGAGCTTTGAAAGCTGCACAGCGGTAACCCTGAGCACGGTAAAAGGCCTCTGCTTCAGACCCCGATTGCATATCGGAAGACAGAACATTACACCGCAGATTCTGAGCAGTGTGCTCCAGTTCACGTATTAACAATCTTCCGACGCCCCGCCGTCTGGCACGAGTACAAACCAAAAGAGTATTAATTTCTGCCTCATGCGGTGAATCTGCCGGTTGCGTTAAATTCAGCTGGACTGTTCCCATAACACCTTTTTCATCCCGGGCAATCCAAAGCAAACGCTTATTTTGAGCAAGCGCGTGGCGCAAATAATTGAAAGAATCCTCGGCATCTTTCTGTTCAATTGCGTAGGGAAACCCCGCGGATCGTCCCTGTTGGTTGGCCTCTACCAGAAGTTGAGTCAGTTCGTCGCGGTAAATAGGTAATGTCGCCGCATTCAGCATGACTATTTTCATTGCAGCACTCCTATAAGAAACAGCGCGTCCGAAAAGAAGACTGCAAAAATTACGCCAACAAAAAATGCTTTTAAATCAGTACTAGCCGAAAAGAAAACGCCGATTGGGGGTCTTTGATGCAGCAACTGCACATTTTCAGTGCATAAATCGTACAGTTGGGCGGTGTGAATGATTTTTTTAAGATGAACAGAGATGAAAAGGCGCACCAGTGGCTCGACAGTGAGATATGAGGGGGACGTTTTTGCACATTATTTGAACCTTCAAGCGCCTTATTTAGGGCAAAAGCCTATTTTTTGAATAAAACATGAGCGTTAGAACAAAACATGCAATTTATTTGTTGCATACCCCGTAAACTCTCCCTAGAATGCGCAGCACTTGATGCCGGCATAGCTCAGTTGGTAGAGCAACTGACTTGTAATCAGTAGGTCCCGAGTTCGACTCTTGGTGCCGGCACCATTCAAGTACTAAACAATTAGGTGGGGTTCCCGAGCGGCCAAAGGGAGCAGACTGTAAATCTGCCGTCATCGACTTCGAAGGTTCGAATCCTTCCCCCACCACCATACAGGCTTCAGCAATGAAGCAACTTAAAGTGAAAGAGTCGCTTTAAGTGAAGGTGAGGAATTAAGTGTCTCACGTCCTTTTCCCCGTCTTCGAGTTCTTCAGAAAAATCAGGTAGCCGAGTTCCAGGATGCGGGCATCGTATAATGGCTATTACCTCAGCCTTCCAAGCTGATGATGTGGGTTCGATTCCCACTGCCCGCTCCAAGTATGTGCTGATATAGCTCAGTTGGTAGAGCGCACCCTTGGTAAGGGTGAGGTCGGCAGTTCGAATCTGCCTATCAGCACCACTTCCAAATTCTCCCTCCTGATTTTCTTTCTGTAAACTAATTCGTCAAGCAAATGCTTGGTTGATGTGGTGATACCACCGATTTAACCGTGTCTTAGAGGGACAATCGATGTCTAAAGAAAAGTTTGAACGTACAAAACCGCACGTTAACGTTGGTACTATCGGCCACGTTGACCACGGTAAAACTACCCTGACTGCAGCAATCACTACCGTTCTGGCTAAAACCTACGGCGGTTCTGCACGCGCATTCGACCAGATCGATAACGCACCAGAAGAAAAAGCTCGTGGTATCACCATCAACACTTCACACGTTGAATATGACACCCCAAGCCGTCACTACGCGCACGTTGACTGCCCAGGGCACGCCGACTACGTGAAAAACATGATCACCGGTGCTGCTCAGATGGACGGCGCGATCCTGGTTGTTGCTGCAACTGACGGCCCTATGCCTCAGACGCGTGAGCACATCCTGCTGGGTCGCCAGGTTGGCGTTCCTTACATCATCGTGTTCCTGAACAAATGTGACATGGTTGATGACGAAGAGCTGCTGGAACTGGTAGAAATGGAAGTTCGTGAACTTCTGTCTATGTACGACTTCCCAGGCGATGACACTCCGGTTGTTCGCGGTTCAGCGCTGAAAGCACTGGAAGGCGATGCAGACTACGAAGCAAAAATCATTGAACTGGCTGGCTTCCTGGATTCTTACATCCCGGAACCAGAACGTGCAATTGACAAGCCATTCCTGCTGCCAATCGAAGACGTATTCTCCATCTCTGGTCGTGGTACAGTTGTAACCGGTCGTGTAGAGCGCGGTATCGTTAAAGTCGGCGAAGAAGTTGAAATCGTTGGTATCAAAGATACCGTGAAATCAACTTGTACTGGCGTTGAAATGTTCCGCAAACTGCTGGACGAAGGCCGTGCAGGCGAGAACGTTGGTGTTCTGCTGCGTGGTATCAAACGTGAAGATATCGAACGTGGTCAAGTTCTGGCAAAACCAGGCTCAATCAAACCACACACCCAGTTCGAATCTGAAGTGTATATTCTGAGCAAAGATGAAGGTGGCCGTCATACTCCATTCTTCAAAGGCTACCGTCCACAGTTCTACTTCCGTACAACTGACGTGACCGGTACTATCGAACTGCCAGAAGGCGTTGAAATGGTAATGCCAGGCGACAACATTAAAATGGTTGTTACCTTGATCCACCCAATCGCGATGGATGACGGTCTGCGTTTCGCAATCCGTGAAGGCGGCCGTACTGTAGGCGCTGGTGTTGTTGCTAAAGTTATCGCTTAATCGCTGATAGTTTTTTGTCACTATACGTTGACGCAACACACCCGAAAAGGGCATCATTCGATGCCCTTTTTTCTACGCTGTGGTGCTAGAACCTATCTCATCAGCGATTTATACGTCATAATCACTGGTGAGATAGGCTCTGAAATATAGCGTAAAACACCGAATTGCGCTCGAGTAGAGCATCGATCGGTTTGGTTTGCCTCGCAATGCGAGGCAAAGTTGTTTGTTCTGAATCATTGTGACGGGTTGGTTTATGAGTGCGAATACCGAGGCTCAAGGGAGCGGGCGCGGCCTGGAAGCGGTAAAGTGGCTGGTTGTTGCCGTTTTGTTGGTTGTAGCTATTGTCGGTAACTATTATTACCGTGCATACAGCCTGCCGTTACGCGCGTTAGCCGTAGTAGTTATTATCGCAATTGCAGGCGCAGTGGCTTTATTGACCACTAAAGGCAAGGCGACAGTTGCGTTTGCTCGTGAAGCGCGCACCGAAGTACGTAAAGTCATTTGGCCAACGCGCCAGGAAACATTGCATACCACACTGATCGTTGCTGCGGTGACTGCCGTTATGTCTCTGATTCTGTGGGGGCTGGATGGTATTTTAGTCCGCCTGGTATCTTTCATTACTGGCTTGAGGTTCTAAATGTCTGAAGCACCTAAAAAACGTTGGTACGTCGTCCAGGCGTTTTCTGGCTTTGAAGGCCGCGTAGCGCAATCGCTGCGTGAGCACATCAAATTACATGACATGGAAGAGCTGTTTGGTGAAGTCATGGTTCCAACCGAAGAAGTGGTTGAGATCCGTGGTGGCCAGCGCCGTAAAAGCGAACGTAAATTCTTCCCGGGTTATGTGCTGGTCCAGATGGTGATGAATGACGCCAGCTGGCACTTAGTTCGCAGCGTTCCTCGTGTGATGGGCTTCATTGGCGGAACGTCAGATCGTCCTGCACCGATCAGCGATAAAGAAGTCGATGCGATCATGAATCGCCTGCAACAAGTGGGTGATAAGCCACGTCCTAAAACATTGTTTGAACCAGGTGAGCTGGTACGTGTTAACGACGGTCCGTTTGCGGACTTCAATGGTGTGGTCGAAGAAGTTGATTACGAAAAAAGCCGCTTGAAAGTGTCTGTTTCCATCTTTGGCCGTGCAACACCGGTTGAACTGGATTTCGGACAGGTTGAAAAAGGCTAACGGCACCTTTCTAAATATTCATTAGAACAGATGTTGTACAGGGCGCGAAATTGAACTATAATTTCGCGCCTTTTGTTTTTATGCGCAGCCTCTGCGTGTGGAAAATATAAAGTACTGTAAATAACGGGGAGCCTCTTCAAACAGGCGATATCACCCAAACGAGGATATTTACCATGGCCAAGAAAGTACAAGCCTACGTTAAGCTGCAAGTTGCAGCCGGTATGGCAAACCCAAGTCCGCCAGTTGGTCCAGCTCTGGGTCAGCAAGGCGTGAACATCATGGAATTCTGTAAGGCGTTCAATGCTAAGACTGATAGCATGGAAAAAGGCCTGCCAATTCCTGTTGTTATTACTGTTTATTCTGACCGTTCTTTCACCTTCGTTACCAAAACCCCTCCTGCAGCAGTACTGCTGAAGAAAGCGGCTGGTATCAAGTCTGGTTCCGGCAAGCCGAACAAAGACAAAGTAGGTAAAGTAACGAGTGCTCAGGTTCGTGAAATCGCAGAAACCAAAGCTGCGGACATGACTGGTTCTGACGTTGAAGCGATGACTCGCTCCATCGAAGGTACTGCTCGTTCCATGGGCCTGGTAGTGGAGGATTAATAGAATGGCTAAGCTGACCAAGCGCATGCGCGTGATCCGTGACAAAGTTGATGCTACTAAACAGTATGACATCACCGAAGCCGTTGCTCTGCTCAAAGAGCTGGCCACTGCTAAATTCGTAGAAAGCGTGGACGTTGCTGTTAACCTCGGCATCGATGCACGTAAATCTGATCAAAACGTTCGTGGTGCTACCGTTCTGCCTAACGGCACCGGTCGTTCTGTTCGCGTTGCCGTCTTCACCCAAGGTGCAAACGCTGAAGCTGCTAAAGCTGCAGGCGCTGAGCTGGTAGGTATGGAAGATCTGGCAGACCAGATTAAGAAAGGCGAAATGAACTTCGACGTAGTTATTGCATCTCCAGATGCAATGCGCGTTGTTGGCCAATTAGGTCAGGTTCTGGGTCCACGCGGCCTGATGCCTAACCCGAAGGTTGGTACTGTAACTCCTAACGTTGCTGAAGCAGTTAAGAATGCTAAAGCAGGTCAGGTTCGTTATCGTAACGACAAAAACGGCATCATCCATACCACAATTGGTAAGGTTGATTTCGAATCCGACAAGCTGAAAGAAAACCTGGAAGCTCTGTTGGTCGCTCTGAAAAAAGCGAAGCCTTCTCAGGCTAAAGGCGTTTTCATCAAGAAAGTAAGCCTGTCCACTACCATGGGCGCGGGTCTTGCTATTGATCAAAGCGGCCTGAGCGCAACAGTTAACTAATTAACTGCTGACGTTTATCGCTTTACGCGGGCGGTAGATTTGTCTAGAATCTATGGCCCGTTGTTTCGTTAATGCGAAACCAAGATTTTTCGGTTGGAGCCTGGCCTATCCAGGCCTCCGTCCAAGACCGCAGGTGTCCTGAAAGGGACTTAATCCTTCCTGCGTAGACGGTGACAGAGCCTGAAGAAAATATTTCTTTGTCTTTTTTAAAAAGAATTAAGATTTGTCTTTGCTGGATTCTCTGCTCACCGTGTTTGAACGCTTGATATCGATCTCGATAACAAGTGATGTGAGTTCCGGGGGTTTTCCCCGGCTAAATCCAGGAGCAAAAAGCTAATGGCATTAAATCTTCAAGACAAACAAGCGATTGTTGCTGAAGTCATCGAAGTAGCCAAAGGCGCGCTGTCTGCGGTTGTTGCGGATTCCCGTGGCGTAACTGTAGATAAAATGACTGAACTGCGTAAAGCAGGTCGTGAAGCTGGCGTTTACATGCGTGTTGTTCGCAACACCTTGATGCGTCGCGTCGTAGAAGGTACTCAATTTGAGTGCCTGAAAGACACGTTTGTCGGTCCAACCTTGATTGCATTCTCTACTGAACACCCAGGCGCTGCTGCCCGTCTGTTCAAAGATTTCGCTAAAGCGAATGCAAAATTTGAGGTTAAAGCTGCGGCCTTTGAAGGTGAGTTTATCTCTGCGGCTCAAATCGACCGCTTGGCAACTCTGCCTACTTACGAAGAAGCAATCGCACGCCTGATGGCAACCATGAAAGAAGCCTCTGCAGGCAAACTGGTTCGCACTCTGGCTGCTGTTCGCGATCAGAAAGAAGCTGCTTAATCAGCCTTTCTTATCTCGTTCATTTGCTTACGTATACACTATTTCTGAATTCTAGGAACACTTGAAATGTCAATCACTAAAGAACAAATCATTGAAGGCGTTGCAGCTCTGTCTGTAATGGAAATCGTTGAACTGATCTCCGCTATGGAAGAAAAATTCGGCGTTTCTGCTGCTGCTGCTGTTGCAGGTCCTGCTGCTGCTGCTGAAGCTGTTGAAGAAAAAACTGAGTTCGACGTTATTCTGGCTGCTGTTGGCGCGAATAAAGTTGCAGTTATCAAAGCTGTTCGTACTGCAACTGGCCTGGGTCTGAAAGAAGCTAAAGACCTGGTTGAGTCTGCTCCAGCAGCTCTGAAAGAAGGCATCAGCAAAGACGACGCTGAAGCTCTGAAAAAATCTCTGGAAGAAGCTGGTGCTTCTGTTGAAGTTAAGTAAGTTTAACTTCCCGGAGTGCAGTCTGTCCTAACAGACTGATGGCTGGTGACTTTTTAGTCACCAGCCTTTTTGCGCTATAGAGTGTCAGTGGTGTTTCACACTGTTTGAGCACTGAACTACTCTAATATCTCTTTCTATAGACGCCTTAATATATTGATGCCTCTTGCTGTAGCTCATCTACAGATAACGCACAACGAAATGATTTAAGAGTGGTAGAAAACAGATATTGCGGGAAGCGTTTCTGCTTTCCGGTCGACATAAACGGTGTTGCATGAACTGTCCTTCTCAGGGCAGACAAGATTGGGTCACTGATCAGCGAGCTGAGGAACCCTATGGTTTACTCCTATACCGAGAAAAAACGCATTCGTAAGGATTTTGGTAAACGTCCACAAGTTCTGGACATTCCATATCTCCTTTCTATCCAGCTTGACTCGTTCCAGAAGTTTATCGAGCAAGATCCGGAAGGCCAGTACGGTCTGGAAGCTGCATTCCGTTCTGTATTCCCTATCAAGAGCTACAGCGGTAACTCTGAGCTGCAATACGTTAGCTACCGTCTTGGTGAGCCAGTATTCGACGTTAAAGAATGCCAGATCCGTGGTGTGACGTTCTCCGCGCCATTGCGCGTGAAACTGCGCCTGGTAATCTACGAACGTGAAGCACCAGAAGGTACGGTCAAAGACATCAAGGAACAAGAAGTCTATATGGGCGAAATTCCGCTCATGACCGAAAATGGTACCTTTGTGATTAACGGTACTGAGAGGGTTATCGTATCTCAGCTGCACCGTAGTCCGGGCGTATTCTTCGACAGTGATAAGGGTAAAACCCACTCATCGGGTAAAGTGCTTTATAACGCACGTATCATCCCTTACCGCGGTTCATGGTTGGATTTCGAGTTTGACCCGAAAGATAACCTGTTTGTACGTATTGACCGTCGCCGCAAATTGCCAGCGACCATCATTCTGCGTGCATTAAATTACACGACTGAACAGATCCTTGACCTGTTCTTTGACAAGGTGACTTACCAGATCCGCGACAACAAGTTGCAGATGGAACTGGTACCTGAGCGCCTGCGCGGTGAAACAGCTTCTTTTGATATCGAAGCTGACGGTAAGGTCTATGTTGAAAAAGGCCGCCGCATCACTGCACGTCATATTCGTCAGCTTGAAAAAGACGAAATCCAGCGCATCGAAGTTCCTGTTGAGTACATCGCAGGGAAAGTCGTTTCTAAAGACTACATCGACACCAATACCGGTGAGCTGATCGTCCCTGCTAACATGGAATTGTCTCTGGATCTGCTGGCTAAATTGAGCCAGTCCGGTCACAAAACCATTGAAACGCTGTTCACCAACGATCTCGATCATGGCGCGTACATGTCCGAGACCATTCGCGTCGACCCAACCAGCGATCGCCTGAGCGCACTGGTTGAGATCTACCGCATGATGCGTCCTGGTGAGCCACCAACGCGTGAAGCAGCTGAAAGCCTGTTCGAAAACCTCTTCTTCTCTGAAGATCGTTACGACCTGTCTGCTGTTGGCCGTATGAAGTTCAACCGTTCTCTGCTGCGTGATGAAATCGAAGGTTCAGGTATCCTGAGCAAAGACGACATCATCCAGGTAATGAGAAAGCTGATCGGCATCCGTAACGGTCAGGGCGAAGTGGATGATATCGACCACTTGGGGAACCGTCGTATTCGTTCTGTCGGCGAAATGGCTGAAAACCAATTCCGTGTAGGTTTGGTTCGTGTTGAGCGTGCGGTTAAAGAGCGTCTGTCTCTTGGCGACCTCGATACTCTGATGCCTCAGGACATGATCAACGCTAAGCCGATTTCGGCTGCGGTGAAAGAGTTCTTCGGTTCAAGCCAGCTGTCACAATTTATGGACCAGAACAACCCGTTGTCTGAGATCACGCACAAACGTCGTATCTCTGCATTGGGCCCGGGCGGTTTGACCCGTGAACGTGCTGGCTTTGAGGTTCGAGACGTACACCCGACTCACTACGGTCGCGTATGTCCAATCGAAACGCCAGAAGGTCCAAACATCGGTCTGATCAACTCCTTGTCTGTGTATGCACAGACCAATGAGTATGGTTTCCTGGAAACCCCTTACCGCCGTGTGCGTGAAGGCATGGTTACCGATGAAATTAACTACCTGTCTGCCATTGAAGAAGGCAACTTCGTAATCGCTCAGGCGAACTCCAACCTGGACGAAGAAGGCCGCTTCCTGGAAGACTTAGTCACTTGTCGTAGCAAAGGCGAATCAAGCCTGTTTAGCCGCGATCAGGTTGACTACATGGACGTTTCTACCCAGCAGATCGTATCCGTTGGTGCTTCTCTGATTCCATTCCTGGAACACGATGACGCCAACCGTGCATTGATGGGTGCGAACATGCAACGTCAGGCAGTTCCAACCCTGCGCGCTGATAAGCCGCTGGTAGGTACTGGTATGGAACGTGCTGTAGCGGTTGACTCCGGTGTTACTGCCGTAGCTAAACGTGGCGGTATTGTTCAGTACGTGGATGCATCCCGTATCGTTATTCGTGTTAACGAAGAAGAGATGTACCCGGGCGAAGCAGGTATCGACATTTATAACCTGACCAAATACACCCGTTCTAACCAGAACACCTGCATCAACCAGATGCCGTGTGTGAATCTGGGCGAACCCATCGAGCGCGGCGACGTGCTGGCAGATGGTCCGTCAACAGATCTGGGCGAACTGGCTCTGGGTCAGAACATGCGTGTCGCGTTCATGCCTTGGAACGGTTACAACTTCGAAGACTCCATCTTGGTCTCCGAACGTGTTGTGCAGGAAGATCGCTTCACGACCATCCATATCCAGGAACTGGCGTGTGTGTCCCGTGACACTAAGTTAGGGCCTGAAGAGATCACCGCTGACATCCCTAACGTGGGTGAGGCTGCGCTCTCTAAACTGGATGAATCCGGTATCGTTTATATCGGTGCTGAAGTGACCGGTGGTGACATTCTGGTCGGTAAAGTTACACCTAAAGGTGAAACTCAGCTGACTCCGGAAGAGAAACTGCTGCGTGCGATCTTCGGTGAGAAAGCGTCTGATGTTAAAGACTCTTCTCTGCGTGTACCAAACGGCGTTTCCGGTACGATTATTGACGTGCAAGTCTTCACCCGCGATGGCGTGGAAAAAGACAAACGTGCGTTAGAAATCGAAGAAATGCAGCTGAAACAGGCTAAGAAAGACCTGACTGAAGAGCTGCAAATTCTGGAAGCTGGCCTGTTTGCACGTATCCAGTCTGCGCTGGTTGCTGGCGGTGTTGAAGCTGACAAGCTGGGCAAATTGCCTCGCGACCGTTGGTTAGAACTGTCACTGACTGACGAAGACAAACAGAATCAGTTGGAACAGCTTGCTGAACAGTACGACGAACTGAAATCCGAGTTTGAGAAAAAACTCGAAGCTAAGCGTCGTAAAATCACTCAGGGCGATGATCTGGCACCAGGTGTGCTGAAAATTGTTAAAGTGTATTTGGCCGTTAAACGTCAAATCCAGCCTGGTGACAAGATGGCAGGCCGCCACGGTAACAAAGGTGTTATCTCCAAGATCAACCCGATCGAAGATATGCCTTACGATGAAAACGGGACTCCTGTTGATATCGTACTGAACCCGCTGGGCGTTCCATCACGTATGAACATTGGTCAGATTTTGGAAACCCACCTGGGTATGGCCGCGAAAGGTATTGGTGAAAAAATCAATGCCATGCTGAAGAAACATGAAGAAGTTTCTAAGCTGCGCGAGTTCATCCAGCGTGCCTATGATCTGGGCGACGATGTACGTCAGAAAGTTGATCTGAACACCTTCACCGATGACGAAGTATTGCGTCTGGCTGAGAACCTGAAAAAAGGTATGCCAATCGCAACACCAGTCTTCGACGGTGCGAAAGAGACAGAGATCAAGCAACTGCTTGAAATGGGCGGAATCCCTACCTCTGGCCAGATCACACTGTTTGACGGCCGTACCGGCGAGCAATTTGAGCGTCAGGTTACCGTCGGCTACATGTACATGCTGAAACTGAACCACCTGGTTGACGATAAGATGCACGCGCGTTCTACCGGTTCTTACAGCCTTGTTACTCAGCAGCCGCTGGGTGGTAAAGCGCAGTTCGGTGGTCAGCGCTTCGGTGAGATGGAAGTGTGGGCACTGGAAGCATACGGTGCCGCTTATACCCTGCAGGAAATGCTGACTGTTAAGTCCGATGACGTTAACGGCCGTACTAAGATGTATAAAAACATCGTAGATGGCGATCATCGTATGGAACCAGGCATGCCGGAATCCTTCAACGTATTGTTGAAAGAAATCCGTTCTCTGGGTATCAACATCGAGCTGGAAGACGAGTAAGTACTCGAATTCGCACTGATCACAGGGGCACCTGCCTGTTAATCAATACAGACCAGGTGCCTAACAGGTCTAACCCGACGGGAGCCAATCCGTGAAAGACTTACTAAAGTTTCTGAAAGCGCAAACTAAGACCGAAGAGTTTGATGCGATCAAAATTGCTCTGGCATCGCCAGACATGATCCGTTCTTGGTCTTTTGGTGAAGTTAAGAAGCCAGAAACCATTAACTACCGTACGTTCAAACCAGAACGTGACGGCCTTTTCTGCGCCCGTATTTTCGGACCAGTAAAAGACTACGAATGCCTGTGCGGTAAGTACAAGCGTTTAAAACATCGCGGCGTGATTTGCGAGAAGTGCGGCGTTGAAGTGACCCAGACTAAAGTACGCCGTGAGCGTATGGGCCACATCGAACTGGCTTCCCCGACTGCACACATCTGGTTCCTGAAATCGCTGCCATCGCGCATCGGTTTGCTGCTGGATATGCCATTGCGTGACATCGAACGTGTTCTGTACTTCGAATCCTATGTGGTTATCGAAGGCGGCATGACTAACCTCGAAAAACGCCAGATCCTGACTGAAGAGCAGTATCTGGATGCGTTGGAAGAGTTTGGTGATGAGTTCGACGCGAAGATGGGTGCTGAAGCAATCCAGGCTCTGTTGAAAAACATGGATCTGGAAGCGGAATGCGAACAACTGCGTGAAGAGTTGAACGAAACCAACTCCGAAACCAAACGTAAGAAGCTGACCAAGCGTATCAAGCTGCTGGAAGCGTTCGTTCAGTCTGGTAACAAACCAGAGTGGATGATCCTGACCGTGCTGCCGGTACTGCCACCAGACTTGCGTCCATTGGTTCCGTTGGACGGCGGCCGTTTCGCTACATCAGATCTGAACGATCTGTATCGTCGCGTTATCAACCGTAACAACCGTCTGAAACGCCTGCTGGATCTGGCTGCGCCAGACATCATCGTACGTAACGAAAAACGTATGCTGCAAGAAGCGGTAGATGCTTTGCTGGATAACGGCCGTCGCGGTCGTGCTATCACCGGCTCTAACAAGCGTCCGCTGAAATCTCTGGCAGACATGATTAAAGGTAAACAGGGTCGTTTCCGTCAGAACTTGCTGGGTAAACGTGTCGACTACTCTGGTCGTTCCGTTATCACCGTAGGTCCTTACCTGCGTCTGCACCAGTGTGGTCTGCCGAAGAAAATGGCACTGGAACTGTTCAAACCGTTCATCTACGGCAAGCTGGAACTGCGTGGCCTGGCCACCACCATCAAAGCCGCGAAGAAAATGGTTGAGCGCGAAGAAGCTGTCGTTTGGGATATCCTGGACGAAGTTATCCGCGAACACCCGGTACTGCTGAACCGTGCACCAACCCTGCACCGTTTGGGTATCCAGGCGTTTGAACCCGTTCTGATCGAAGGTAAAGCAATTCAGCTGCACCCGCTGGTTTGTGCGGCATATAACGCCGACTTCGATGGTGACCAGATGGCTGTTCACGTACCGTTGACGCTGGAAGCTCAGCTGGAAGCGCGTGCGTTGATGATGTCCACCAACAACATCCTGTCACCTGCGAACGGCGAGCCAATCATCGTTCCTTCTCAGGACGTTGTATTGGGTCTGTACTACATGACCCGTGACTGTGTTAACGCCAAAGGCGAAGGCATGGTTCTGACTGGTCCTAAAGAAGCTGAGCGTATTTACCGCGCCGGTTTGGCCTCTCTGCATGCGCGTGTGAAAGTGCGTATTACCGAAGAGATCAAAAATACCGAAGGCGAAGTTACGCATCAGACGTCGATTATCGACACGACTGTGGGTCGCGCCATCCTTTGGATGATCGTACCAAAAGGTCTGCCGTTCTCTATCGTCAACCAGCCTCTGGGCAAAAAAGCTATCTCCAAAATGCTGAACACCTGTTACCGCATTTTGGGCCTGAAGCCGACCGTTATTTTTGCTGACCAGATCATGTACACCGGTTTTGCTTACGCTGCCCGTTCAGGCGCGTCAGTAGGTATCGATGACATGGTAATCCCTGCGAAGAAAGCAGAGATCATCGAAGAAGCAGAAACCGAAGTTGCTGAAATCCAGGAACAGTTCCAGTCTGGTCTGGTCACTGCTGGCGAACGCTATAACAAAGTGATCGACATCTGGGCTGCGGCCAACGAACGTGTTGCTAAGGCAATGATGGAAAACTTGTCTGTTGAAGACGTCGTCAACCGTGACGGTGTTGTTGAACAGCAGGTTTCCTTCAACAGCATCTTTATGATGGCCGACTCCGGTGCGCGTGGTTCTGCTGCACAGATTCGTCAGCTGGCCGGTATGCGTGGTCTGATGGCGAAACCAGATGGTTCCATCATTGAAACGCCAATCACCGCGAACTTCCGTGAAGGTCTGAACGTACTCCAGTACTTCATCTCTACTCACGGTGCTCGTAAAGGCTTGGCGGATACCGCACTGAAAACTGCGAACTCCGGTTATCTGACCCGTCGTCTGGTTGACGTGGCACAGGACCTGGTAGTTACCGAAGACGACTGTGGTACTCACGAAGGCATCATGATGACTCCGGTCATCGAAGGTGGCGACGTTAAAGAACCACTGCGCGAGCGTGTACTGGGTCGTGTGACTGCAGAAGATATCCTTAAGCCGGGTACGGCGGATATTCTGGTTCCACGTAACACCCTGCTTCACGAGAAGACGTGTGATCTGTTAGAAGAGAACTCTGTCGACAGCGTGAAAGTACGTTCAGTCGTAAGTTGCGAAACCGACTTTGGTGTGTGTGCAAACTGCTACGGTCGCGACCTGGCACGTGGTCACATCATCAACAAAGGTGAAGCGATCGGTGTTATTGCAGCACAGTCCATCGGTGAGCCGGGTACTCAGCTGACGATGCGTACGTTCCACATCGGTGGTGCGGCATCTCGTGCGGCTGCTGAATCCAGCATCCAGGTGAAAAACACCGGTACCATTAAACTGAGCAACCACAAGCACGTTAGCAACTCTAACGGCAAACTGGTTATCACTTCCCGTAACACTGAGCTGAAATTGATCGACGAATTCGGTCGTACCAAAGAAAGCTATAAAGTGCCTTACGGTTCCGTGATGGGCAAAGGTGATGGCGCATCTGTTAACGGCGGCGAAACCGTTGCTAACTGGGATCCGCACACAATGCCAGTTATCAGTGAAGTGAGTGGTTTCATTCGCTTTGCCGATATGGTTGATACTCAGACCATTACCCGTCAGACAGATGACCTGACCGGTTTGTCCTCTCTGGTTGTTCTGGATTCTGCAGAACGTACTGGTAGCGGTAAAGACCTGCGTCCGGCACTGAAAATCGTTGATGCTAAAGGCGACGACGTATTGATCCCAGGTACTGATATGCCTGCTCAATACTTCCTGCCAGGTAAAGCGATCGTTCAGCTGGAAGATGGTACTCAGATTCACTCTGGTGACACCCTGGCGCGTATTCCTCAGGAATCCGGCGGTACCAAGGACATCACCGGTGGTCTGCCACGCGTTGCTGACCTGTTCGAAGCGCGTCGTCCGAAAGAGCCTGCAATCCTTGCTGAAATCAGCGGGATCATCTCCTTCGGTAAAGAAACCAAAGGCAAACGTCGTCTGGTAATTTCTCCGTTAGATGGCAGCGATGCTTACGAAGAAATGATTCCAAAATGGCGTCAGCTGAACGTGTTCGAAGGCGAAGTTGTGGAACGTGGTGACGTCGTATCCGACGGCCCTGAATCTCCACACGACATTCTGCGTCTTCGTGGTGTTCACGCGGTAACCCGCTACATCACCAACGAAGTGCAGGAAGTTTACCGTCTGCAAGGCGTTAAGATTAACGATAAACACATCGAAGTTATCGTTCGTCAGATGTTGCGTAAAGGCACCATCGTTAGCGCTGGTGGCACGGACTTCCTGGAAGGCGAGCAGGCAGAAATGTCTCGCGTTAAAATCGCTAACCGTCAGCTGGAAGCTGAAGGCAAAATCACGGCAACCTTTACCCGTGACCTGCTCGGTATCACCAAGGCATCCCTGGCGACCGAGTCCTTCATCTCTGCTGCATCGTTCCAGGAAACCACGCGCGTTCTTACCGAAGCGGCTGTTGCCGGTAAACGTGATGAACTGCGTGGCCTGAAAGAGAACGTTATCGTTGGCCGTCTGATCCCAGCCGGTACCGGTTACGCTTATCACCAGGATCGTGCACGCCGTAAAGCTCAGGGCGAAGTGCCAGTTGTACCGCAAGTCAGCGCGGATGAAGCAACGGCTAACCTGGCTGAACTGCTGAACGCAGGTTTCGGTAACAGCGACGATTAATCGTCTTCTGTCGAAACGCATAAAACCGCTCTTTCGGGAGCGGTTTTTTTTTGCCTGAAATAGGGGAGTTGATAATGCCAGTAAAGAGGAGCCGGAACAGGAAACTGGACGATAACCCGTTCCGGCTGGTTGGAAGCAGCACCGGGATGAATGGCGCTGGCCGGTTGCGATGATGCAGCGACAGCGGCACGGTAACCTGCCCGGCGTGCTGGCGCGAGAGGCAAAATCGCTTTATGGAATACGCATTCCTGAGAGATTATCACGTTGCTGTCTGGCGACATTTTCCTGCGGCGTACGCCCCAAAAAACTGTCCCAGTCTTTCCACACGGGCTGCAATCCTGCTTGCGTTAATGCCGCAGCCACCCGCTGAGGTGGGCGGTTATCATGTGGCGCAAATTGTTCCAGTTCCGGATGATCGTCTGCGTAACCGCCAGGTTGAGTTTTGGATCCGGCGCTGACGGTGTTGATCGCCAGAGGAATGACATGATCGCGGAAATACGGTGACTCGCGTGTCGACAGGGAAAGCTCGACATCCGGCGACAACATCCGGAAAGCGCAAATCAGCTGCACCAGTTGGTTTTCCTCCAGCAACGAAGCCGGTTCGATTCCGCCGGTGCACGGGCGCAATCTCGGGAACGCCACCGAATAGCGGCTTTGCCAGTAAGTTTGTTGTAGATAAAGCAAATGCTCGGCCACCATATAACTGTCAGTTCGCCAGTTTCCGGAAAGCCCGAACAACGCGCCGAGTCCGATCTTATCGATTCCCGCGCGCCCCAGCCGGTCAGGGGTTTCCAGCCGCCAGAAGAAATCTTGTTTTTGCCCGCGCAGATGATGCAGCGCATAGGTCGGTGCGTGATAGGTTTCCTGATAAACCAGAACACCGTCCAGCCCCAGCGTTTTTAACTCGGCGTATTCTTCCTGAGGTAGCGGCTGCACTTCAATCATCAGTGAATCAAAATGACTGCGGATAGCCGGGAAATGTCGGCGGAAATAATCCATACCCACTTTCCCTTTATGCTCGCCCGTAACCAGCAACAGGTGTTTGAATCCCAGCGCGTTCAGCGCCTCACATTCAGCGATGATTTCCTCTTCATCCAGCGTCTTACGTTTGATTTTATTACTCATCGAGAAGCCGCAGTACGTGCACTCGTTGGCGCAAAGGTTGGAGAGATAAAGGGGGGCGAAGAAATTCACGGTATTGCCGAAACGCTGGCGCGTGAGCTGTTGCGCGCGCTGCGCCATTTCTTCAAGATACGGTAACGCGGCCGGAGAAATCAGTGCCATAAAACCATCACGGTCGATTTTGTTCCTGCTCAGCGCCCGCTCAACATCACTGGATGTTTTGCTGTTAATTCGCAGGGAAATATCGTCCCAGTCGAGCGTTGACCAGACATCGGTAAAGTTGCTCATAAGCTTGCCTGCGGGGAAGTCAGAAAACCGGTCAGCGGGCTGGATGCGCTGGCGTACCGTTGCCGTCCGCCTAATCCGCTTTGACGGGCAAGCACGCCCGCTTCAACGGCCAGCCGGAAAGCTGTCGCCATGGAAACCGGATCACGCGCAACGGCAATTGCCGTATTCACCAGCACGGCGTCCGCGCCCATTTCCAGCGCCTCAGTGGCCTGACTGGGTGCGCCGATCCCGGCATCCACCACAACGGGCACGCGCGCCTGTTCGATAATAATTTGCAGAAACTCACGGGTTTGCAGCCCCTGATTAGAGCCTATCGGTGCGCCGAGCGGCATCACTGCCGCGCATCCGGCTTCTTCAAGACGCTTGCACAGCACCGGATCAGCACTGCAATAAGGCAAAACGACAAACCCCTGTTTCACTAGTATCTCTGCGGCTTTCAGGGTTTCGATGGCATCGGGCAGCAGGTATTTCATGTCCGGATGAATTTCAAGTTTCACCCAGTGGGTTCCCAGTGCTTCCCTTGCCAGCTGTGCGGCAAATACTGCTTCTTCTGCCGTTTTAGCGCCCGATGTGTTCGGCAACAAGCGGACGCCGAGCTGTTGCAGGGGAGACAAAATATCGTCACCGCCACGCCGCAGATCGACGCGTTTCATCGCCATGGTCACCAGCTCAGAGCCCGATGCTTCCAGCGCCTGTTGCATCAGCGCCGGACTGGCGAATTTTCCGGTTCCGGTCAAAAGGTGGGATGTAAATGTGGTATCAGCAATTTTTAACATGTTTCATCCTCCGGCTATCGCCTGAAAGAGCAAAATCTCATCACCGTCTGCCAGCCAGTGTGCAGGCCAGTTATCGCGGGGGATAATGACCTGATTTACCGCCAGCGCTCTGCCCGCAGTGTTTAACGCCAGCTCATCGAGCAGAGCTAACAGCGGGAGCGGCTGACTGAACTGATGAGATTCATCATTGACCAGAATAATCACGCATAGCCTCCGCAGACGGTACAGGCAGATGATCGCGTGAGTTGCAGTGAACGCCAGTTCTGTGTTTTTCCGTCGAACAGCCGGAGTTTGCCGCTCAGTGTGCAAGGCAGCCCAGCCAGGATTTTCAGTGCTTCGAGCGCCTGTAATGTCCCGATGGTGCCCACTACCGGCCCGAGTACGCCGGATGTCCGGCAGTTACGTTGCACGGTTTCCTGATCCGGATACAAACAGGCATAACAACCGTGAGCGTAGGGTGCTTCAATCACCAGAAGCTGTCCGCTGAATCCGACGGCGCTGCCGCTGATTAGCGTTTTGCCTGCATCCACGCAGGCTTTATTGACGGCATGACGGGTCTCCATATTGTCGCTGCAATCCAGAACGATATCGGCATTGGCCACCGCTTGTGTCAGCGCTTCACCCAACAGGCGTTCCGTAATGGCCACGGCTTCGCAAAGCGGATTCAGGCGCAGCAGCTCACGCTTTGCCAAAGTGGCTTTGGGCTGATCGAGATCGGCTGTGCGGTAAAGGATTTGCCGCTGAAGATTGGTGATATGCAGCCGGTCGTCATCGGCCAGAAAAAGCGTGCCGACGCCCGCCGCCGCCAGATACAGGGCGGCAGGAGAACCGAGTCCGCCAAGTCCGACGATCAGCACCTTTGCCGCCTGTAACTTTTCTTGCGCCTGCGGGCCGAATTCCTCCAGCATCAGCTGACGGCTGTAACGCATAAAAGCCGCATCGTTAAGCATCTTCCGGCACCTTGCTGGCACACAAGGCCAGCAGTTCGGCGGTGGCTGCACGCCAGTCCGTGGCCTGCGTAATGGCGCTGACGACCGCAATGCTGCCGACGCCGCAGTCCAGAACCGACGGCGCGCGGTCAATGCTGATCCCGCCGATGGCCACTGTCGGAAAGCGGCCATCGAGTTGCTTAATGTGTCGGGTGAGTTCTTCCAGACCCTGTGGCGCCGACGGCATATCTTTGGTCTGCGTCGGGAAGATATGGCCCAGAGCGATGTATGAAGGATTCACGGAAACGGCGCGCGTCATTTCAGCCTCGTCATGCGTGGAAACGCCCAGTCGCAGACCGGCCTGACGAATTGCCGCAAGATCGGCTGTATCGAGATCTTCCTGACCCAGATGCACGCCATATGCATGATGCTTCACCGCCAGACGCCAGTAATCGTTGATGAACAGCCGCGCCTGATATTTTTTTCCCAGCGCGATAGCCTCGATAATTACCGGTTCGACGTCTTCATCGGGTAAATCTTTCACCCGCAACTGCAGCGTTTTCACGCCTGCATCGAGCAGACGGGCGATCCATTCCACCGTATCGACAACCGGATATAAACCAAGGTGAAAAGGAACGGCGGGGAAGGGCTGAGCTGACTGATTCATTTGTTGATCTCCGTGGCAGGATGATAAAGCTCGCCGCCGCGTGAACGGAATTCAGCTGACATTTGTGCCATGCCGGATTCAACGAGTTCGATGGGCCGGGCTTTAGCTTCCAGCGCGGCGGCGTAATCGCGAACTTCCTGAGTGATTTTCATTGAGCAGAATTTCGGGCCGCACATCGAACAGAAGTGGGCGACTTTGCCGGATTCCTGCGGTAACGTTTCATCGTGGTAGGCGCGGGCAGTGGCCGGGTCCAGAGCCAGATTAAACTGATCTTCCCAGCGGAATTCGAAACGGGCTTTGGACATGGCGTTGTCGCGGATTTGCGCACCCGGATGGCCTTTGGCTAAATCGGCGGCATGTGCTGCAATTTTGTAGGTAATCAGACCCTGCTTAACGTCTTCTTTATTCGGCAGGCCGAGATGCTCTTTCGGTGTGACGTAACACAGCATGGCACAACCGAACCAGCCAATCATCGCAGCGCCAATACCGGACGTGAAGTGGTCATAACCGGGCGCAATGTCGGTCGTCAGCGGCCCGAGCGTATAGAACGGCGCTTCGTGGCATTGCTCGAGTTCTTCCGTCATATTGCGGCGGATCATCTGCATCGGCACATGCCCCGGCCCTTCAATCATCACCTGCACGTCATATTCCCAGGCGATTTTCGTCAGCTCGCCCAGCGTGTGCAATTCTGCAAACTGCGCTTCGTCGTTGGCGTCCTGAATCGAGCCGGGACGCAGACCGTCACCGAGAGAAAGCGAGACATCGTAAGCGGCGCAGATTTCGCAAATCTCCCGGAAATTTTCATACAGGAAGCTTTCGCGATGATGTGACAGACACCATTTCGCCATGATTGAGCCACCGCGCGAAACAATACCGGTCAGACGTTTGGCGGTCATCGGCACATAACGCAGCAACACGCCAGCGTGAATGGTGAAGTAATCCACACCTTGTTCCGCCTGCTCCAGCAGGGTGTCGCGGAACATTTCCCAGTTAAGGTCTTCGGCCACACCATTCACTTTTTCCAGCGCCTGATAAATCGGCACCGTACCGATCGGCACCGGGCTGTTACGCAGGATCCATTCACGGGTTTCATGGATATAGCGGCCGGTGGAGAGATCCATCACCGTGTCCGCGCCCCAGCGCGTCGACCACACCAGTTTTTCAACTTCTTCTTCGATGGATGACGTCACCGCCGAGTTGCCGATATTGGCGTTCACCTTCACCAGAAAATTGCGGCCAATGATCATCGGCTCGGATTCCGGGTGATTGATGTTGGCGGGGATAATCGCGCGACCGGCGGCCACTTCCTGGCGAACAAAGTCGGCGGTGATATTCGCGGGCAGGTGCGCCCCGAAGCTTTCACCGGGATGTTGCTGGCGCAGGACTTCTCCGCGGATCCGCTCACGCCCCATGTTTTCGCGAATAGCGATGAATTCCATCTCAGGGGTAATCATGCCCCGTCGCGCATAATGCAGCTGTGTGACATTTTTACCGGCAATGGCTTTTCGCGGGCGCGGAAGATGTTCGAAGCGTAAATGATCCAGCCCTTCGTCGGCCAGGCGCTGCTGAGTAAAACCGGAGCTGACTTGCGGAAGTTCTTCGGTATCGGCGCGTCCGGTTATCCAGCGGGCACGCAATTTTTCAAGACCGGTATGCACGTCGATGGTCGCAGACGGGTCGCCATACGGTCCGGCGGTGTCATAAACCGGAATCGCTTCGTTTTCTTCAAACTGCGGGTTGTCTTTTCCGCCGCCGACCAGCGTCGGGCTGAGCTGGATTTCACGCATAGGGACACGAATACCGGCGTTGTCGCCCTGAAGATAGATACGTCGGGAATTGGGAAAGGCTTCGCCCTGCAAGCTGTCGATAAATGACTGTGCCTGTGCGCGTTGTTCACGGCGGTTAGCGGGCTTTTTTTCGGATGTAACGGGTTTCTGGGTACTCGACATAGCAAATTCCTTGTGTTGTTTTCACGCCAAAAAGCGTGACAGAACGTAATGGAAAATTGCTTGTCTGGAGGTTTACGGCAGGAGTAAAAATGGGCGGTTGAACGCTGGCGGCCGTTTGCAGGCTGATGCCAAATCGCGCTAAACGCATAACATTACTCTTGTTCCCTTCGCGGGTACTAACCCGATCAGGTTCCGCGGATCCCGAATTAACGGTCTCAGCCTGGCATCATCTCCGCGAGGAAATTTTGCACGAGGCACTCCGACAAGAAGCCTCAATATAGGAGGCCGTTGTAAAAACTACAACCCTGAGCAGGGTTTTTATTGTGGCAACGTGTTGTGCAGAAGTAACACGTTACGCGGGTCTGGCAAGATGCTCTTCGTTTGCAGAAGGCAATTCTTTGCGACTTTCCGGATCAAAGGCCAGAATGATCAGTTGATCCTCAAGCTGAAAACGCGCATCCAATGCTTCACCCACATCGGATAATGCATAATGAAATGCGAAAGCATTGTCATCATCAATATCATTTTCGGTGTAACTGTCATGGAAAGCCATGATAGCTTCAGTATTGAGCTCGAGTGCAGGGTATATTTTCGCAGCCTGTAATTTTATCTCTGCACCTTCCACTTCATCGATGACCCGTTGATAAAGATGGAAATGACCGGCAGAAAGGTAATCCACCAGGTTATGGCAAAAGTTGTCCAGCGCTTTTTCATTCAGCGGTGTATGTTTTTCTTTATTGGGTTTCAGGCCGACCAGTGTGCAGTAAGACACCAGCAATTCTTTACGCGCGTGCAGCCATTGATCCACTAACTCATTACTGCCACCAACGCGTTGGGTCAGTCTTTCCAGACGATTTAGCATGGTTGACTCCGTGAGCGAGAAAAAAGTAACCAAAGGTTACTAATATGTAAATATCAACCCCAGATTGTCAGTCTCGTCGAGGTTATGCAACAACAATTATGGAATTACAGATCACAGAAGAACATACCGGCTGGTGGGTAATCAGCTATGAGGGCAAGCTGTGGCTGCCCGAAGGTGAACTGCCGAATGGCAGCGCTGCGCAATTTTCTCTGACGGGCAAAATCGCGCGTCAGATTGGTGAATGGCAGGGCGAACCGGTGTGGATGGTACGTCAGGCGATGCACAATCACATGGTATCTGCACGGCAGATGCTCGATCAGGATCGCGGGCTATTCCAGCTGGTCGGGCGCGGCGTGCAGCTGTCGGAATTTTACCGTTCGCACAAGTTCTGCGGCTATTGCGGCCACGAGATGCACGTCAGTAAAACCGAATGGGCCGCGCTGTGCGGGCATTGCCGTGAACGCTATTACCCTCAAATTGCGCCCTGCATTATTGTCGCCATTCGCCGCGGTGATGAGATTTTGCTGGCGCAGCATGTCCGCCACCGCAATGGCATTCATACGGTTCTGGCTGGCTTCGTGGAAGTCGGGGAAACTCTCGAAGAAACTGTGGCGCGTGAAGTCATGGAAGAGAGCAATATCTGCGTGAAGAATGTCCGTTACGTCAGTTCCCAGCCGTGGCCTTTCCCTAATTCGCTGATGATGGCGTTTATGGCCGACTACGACAGCGGTGACATCGTGCATGATCCGAAAGAGCTGCTCAACGCAGGCTGGTATCGCTTTGATCAACTGCCACAGTTGCCGCCACCGGGGACCATCGCCCGCCGGCTGATTGAAGATACGGTTGCGCTGTGCCGCGCAGAAAGAGATGAAGACGACGTGTAGCAGGAGTGTTGCATGCTAGAATGCCGCCAGATTATTTTCGGGCGGCCCGAATATTGAAGGAAAAAGACAGAATGAATGAGTTGAAAAATGACCGCTACCTGCGCGCCCTGTTACGCCAGCCTGTGGATATCACACCGGTCTGGATGATGCGTCAGGCGGGCCGTTATTTGCCAGAATACAAAGAAACCCGCGCTGTAGCCGGTGATTTTATGTCGCTTTGCAAGAATGCAGAGCTGGCCTGCGAAGTGACCCTCCAGCCACTGCGTCGCTACCCGCTGGACGCCGCGATTCTGTTCTCTGACATCCTGACCATTCCTGATGCCATGGGGCTGGGGTTGTATTTCGAAGCCGGTGAAGGCCCTCGTTTTTCTTCCCCGCTGACCTGCCGTGCCGATGTGGAAAAACTGCCCGTCCCCGATCCTGAAATGGAACTGGGATACGTCATGAATGCGGTTCGTACTATCCGTAAAAACCTCAAAGGTGAAGTGCCGCTTATCGGTTTTTCCGGCAGCCCGTGGACACTGGCGACATATATGGTGGAAGGTGGCAGCAGCAAAGCCTTCACAAAAATCAAAAAGATGATGTATGCCGATCCGCAGACTTTGCACCTTTTGCTCGATAAAGTGGCTGACAGCGTCATTCTCTACCTTAATGCTCAAATCAAAGCGGGCGCTCAGTCTGTCATGATTTTTGACACCTGGGGCGGCGTGCTGACGCCTCGAGATTACCGCGAGTTTTCCCTGAACTACATGCATAAAATTGTCGACGGCCTGATCCGTGAAAACGAAGGGCGCCGTGTGCCGGTGACGTTGTTCACCAAAGGCGGCGGACAATGGCTGGAAGCGATGGCGGCAACCGGTTGTGACGCGCTGGGCCTCGACTGGACAACAGATATTGCCGAAGCCCGTCGTCGCGTGGGCGACAAAGTGGCGATTCAGGGCAACATGGATCCTTCCATGCTCTATGCTTCTCCGGTACGTATTGAACAGGAAGTGGAAACCATTCTGGCCGGTTTTGGTAAAGGCAACGGTCATGTGTTTAACCTGGGCCACGGCATTCACCAGGATGTTCCGCCAGAAAATGCGGGTGCGTTCGTGGAAGCTGTACATAGCCTGTCCCGGCAATATCACGAGTAAATCCGGCGTATGATTGATACCCGCGCATTACGTGAAGAACAACGGATCCTTGCAGATCAAATTGAACTGCGGGATCCGACTGAATTCAGCACACCGGCGTTGATCGCGGGTGTGGATGTCGGTTTCGAACAGGGTGGTGAAGTAACGCGAGCCGCGGTTGCGGTTCTGCGTTATCCCTCGCTTGAGCTGGTGGAATACCAGATAGCCCGCATTCCAACCGTCATGCCTTATATTCCCGGCTTCCTTTCTTTCCGGGAACTACCGGCGCTGTTGCAGGCCTGGAAGCAAATCAATGCGCGGCCCGATCTGGTGCTGGTTGACGGGCAGGGTATTGCGCATCCGCGCCGTCTTGGCGTCGCCAGCCATTTTGGCCTGATGATTGACGTGCCAACAATTGGTGTAGCGAAGAGCCGTTTGTGCGGCAAATTCCTGCCTCTCGGGGAAGACCAACACAGCCAGCAGGCGCTGTATGAAGGCGATGAGCAGATTGGCTGGGTCTGGCGCAGCAAACTGCGCTGTAATCCGCTGTTTATTTCACCGGGCAATCGCATCAGCATGGAATCGTCACTGTACTGGGTTGAACGCTGCATGCGGCAATATCGTTTGCCAGAGCCAACCCGCTGGGCGGATGCTGTGGCATCAAATCGGGCAGCGTTTCAACGCTGGCAACGGTTGAGTGATGATCTTTAGGAATCAAGGAATAGGGATATTGATTTATTTCAGGTAAACTCCCGCGCAGAAAAGTTAACGAGATCAACTCATGTTACGTAATCCAATTCATTTACGTCTGGAAAAGCTGGAAAGCTGGCAACACGTGACGTTTATGGCGAGCTTGTGTGAACGCATGTATCCGAACTATCAGGCTTTTTGCCTGGAAACCGGGTTTGGCGAGGCACAGCTTTACCGCCGTATCCTGGATTTAATCTGGGAAACGCTGGTGGTAAAAGACGCCAAGGTCAATTTTGACTCACAGCTCGAAAAACTGGAGGAAGCCGTGCCTTCTTCCGATGATTACGACATTTATGGTGTTTACCCGGCCATCGATGCGTGTATCGCATTAGGCGAACTGATTCATTCACGTCTGAGCGGCGAAACGTTGTCTCATGCGGTTGCCGTGAGTGAGACATCAATTCGTACTGTTGCGATGTTGGAAATGACTCAGGCCGGTAAAGAAATGACCGATGAAGAGCTGAAAGTCATTCCTGCTGTTGAAGAAGAATGGGACATCCAATGGGAGATTTTTCGCCTGTTGGCTGACTGTGAAGAGCGTGACCTGGAATTAATAAAAGGGTTACGTTCTGACCTGCGTGAAGCCGCTGTCAGTAACATTGGCATAAATTTAGCGCAATAAGGCTAGAAAACGTGATTTAACGCCTGATTTGTCGTGCCTTAAGGCTTCACATCCGCACCCTGTCTGGTCTACATTTGGGGTGCGTAAAAAAAGTGGCTATCGGTGCGTGTATGCAGGAGGGTGCTGTCAATCGGCATATCCGTCGCACTCGATGCTTTGCAAACGATAAACACACTGTAAAGGATAACTTATGAACAAGACTCAACTGATTGATGTAATTGCTGACAAAGCTGATCTTTCCAAAGCACAAGCCAAAGTTGCTCTTGAATCTACTCTGTCTGCTATTACCGAGTCTCTGAAAGAAGGTGATGCTGTACAATTGGTTGGTTTCGGGACTTTCAAGGTAAATCATCGTAACGAGCGTACTGGTCGTAACCCACAGACTGGTAAAGAAATCAAAATCGCAGCTGCAAACGTACCTGCGTTCGTTTCTGGTAAAGCTCTGAAAGACGCTGTTAAGTAATTGCTTGCAGTGAAAAGAATAAGCGGAGGGGCCTGTAAGCCCCTTCAGTTTATCACCCCCAGGCTGGTGGCAGGTTTACTGGTTCTCGGTCTGGTGGGTTGCAGTTCTAAAAACTCCTCTGAATTATTCTTTGCCAGCGGGTATGTTGCCGATCAGGGTATCAACAGGCTCTGGCGCGAAGACAACGCACAAAACGAACCTCAAACTATTCTCAACGTATACAGCCCCTATTTTGGCGGCGATACGGTCATTACCCGGTATGAATTCCAGCAGGGGCAATTACACCTGATTAAAGAAACGCATGCGACGCAAACTGATTTAGGCGTGATGTTGCGTTTTGACGATAGCGGGCACGTCAGCTTTATGCAGCGGCAGCTTCCTGAGCGCCGGGAAAAATTATCGTCAGATGATATCGAGCGCTATAAATATGAAGCGACAAAAATCCTCGATCTGAGTAATGCGCTGCGCGTGGGCAATGTCCGGCTGGTGCAGGCTAACTGGCGACAGGGTTTGATCACCACCTGCGCGGGTGAACAGGTGACGCCGAAACTGACCGTCCGTTCCCAGGTCTGGCTGGCTAAACGGGCCAGTCGGAGCAACGACAATCTCGGCCTTGCCTGGCTGACCGCACCGGAAGGCAACGAATTGCTGCTGGTTGCAAATGAAGATTTCTGTAAGTGGGAACCTAAAGAGTCAGATCTCTGATCCCGCTTGCTAATACGTATAAAGGAAAGGCACGCCGAAGCGTGCCTTTTTTGATCGTCAGGTTCTGATCGTCAGATGAACCGCGATTACTGATTGCGTTCGCGGTCAATGGCGCGATAGCCGATATCCTTGCGGTAAAAGCTGCCTTCCCAATGAATATCTTTCGCTAAATCATAAGCGCGCTGCTGAGCGGCTTCGACGGTTTTACCCAGCGCAGTCACACAGAGTACGCGTCCGCCATTTGTCACCACGCGTTCATCTTGCAAACGAGTTCCGGCCTGGAAGACTTTGCCGTCCGGGACTTCTTCCAGCGGTAAACCGTGGATCACATCACCGGTTTTGTAATCGGCAGGATAACCGCCAGCGGCAATTACAACGCCCAGCGAAGGACGCGGATCCCACTCAGAGGTTTTCTCGCCCAGACGACCTTCCGCACCGGCCAGACAAAGATCGACCAGATCCGAGCGCAGACGCAACATGATTGGCTGAGTTTCCGGATCCCCGAAGCGGCAGTTAAATTCGATCACTTTCGGCTGGCCGTCTGCAGAAATCATCAAACCTGCATACAGGAAGCCGGTGTAAGTATTATTCTCAGCCGCCATGCCGTGCACGGTTGGCCAGATAACCTGATCCATAACGCGCTGATGAATTTCATCCGTCACAACCGGTGCCGGGGAATAAGCGCCCATACCGCCGGTGTTCGGGCCGCTGTCGCCATCGCCAACACGTTTGTGATCCTGACTGGTTGCCATCGGCAGAACGTTCGTGCCGTCAACCATCACGATGAAGCTTGCCTCTTCGCCATTCAGGAATTCTTCGATAACGATACGGTGGCCAGCATCGCCAAACGCATTTCCTGCCAGCATATCGTGGACTGCATCTTCTGCTTCTTTCAATGTCATCGCCACGATGACACCTTTGCCTGCAGCCAGTCCGTCAGCTTTAATGACGATCGGCGCGCCTTTGCTGCGCAGATAAGCCAGTGCCGGTTCGATTTCGGTGAAGTTCTGGTAATCCGCGCTTGGAATATTGTGGCGAGCGAGGAAATCCTTGGTGAAAGCTTTTGAGCCTTCCAGCTGCGCCGCTTCCTGCGTCGGGCCAAAAATTTTCAGACCCGCAGCGCGGAATGCGTCGACCACGCCAATCACCAGCGGGGCTTCCGGGCCGACAATCGTCAGGCCGATATCATTGCTTTTGGCGAACGCCAGCAAACCAGCGATATCCGTTGCAGCGATATCGACATTCTCCAGCAGAGGTTCCAGTGCGGTACCGGCGTTTCCGGGTGCGACAAAAACTTTGTCCGCCAGAGGAGATTGCGATGCCTTCCATGCCAGTGCATGTTCACGCCCGCCGTTACCGATAATTAAAATATTCATTCGAGGACTCCGGGTGAGCGGGCGCATCGCACCCGCTAAAAGAAAATTAATGACGGAAATGGCGCATGTCGGTGAACAGCATTGCGATACCGTGTTCGTTTGCGGCCGCGATAACTTCGTCATCACGAATTGAACCGCCTGGCTGAATCACACAGGTAATGCCTACCGCAGCGGCTGCATCAATACCGTCGCGGAACGGGAAGAAGGCATCGGATGCCATCACGGAACCTGCGACTTCCAGACCTTCGTCAGCGGCTTTAATCCCCGCGATTTTCGCTGAGTAAACGCGGCTCATTTGGCCTGCGCCAATACCGATAGTCATTTTGTCGCGTGCATAAACAATAGCGTTGGATTTTACGAACTTAGCGACTTTCCAGCAGAACAGTGCATCAGTCAGTTCCTGCTCAGTTGGCTGGCGCTGGGAAACAACGCGCAGGTCACCGGCATCAACCATGCCCAAATCACGATCCTGAACCAGCAGGCCGCCATGGACACGTTTGAAGTCCAGCGCTTTCTGGCGTCCTTGCCATTGGCCGCATGTCAGAACGCGGACGTTTTGTTTTGCCGCAGTCAGGGCCAGCGCTTCAGGGCTGACTGATGGGGCGATGATCACCTCCACAAACTGGCGGCTGATGATCGCTTTCGCGGTTTCAGCATCGAGCTCGCGGTTGAAGGCAATAATGCCGCCGAAAGCAGAGGTCGGGTCAGTCTGATAAGCACGTTCGTAAGCAGTCAGAATATTGTCGCCGATGGCAACGCCGCAAGGGTTCGCGTGTTTGACGATGACGCAAGCTGGCTCTGCAAATTCCTTCACACATTCCAATGCCGCATCGGTATCTGCAATGTTGTTATAGGAAAGGGCTTTGCCTTGAAGTTGGGTCGAGGTCGCAACCGAAGCTTCACTGACGTTCTCTTCTATATAGAAAGCGGCGTTCTGATGGCTGTTTTCGCCATAACGCATGTCTTGTTTCTTTATATAGCTAAGATTTAGTGTGCGCGGGAACTGGCCAGACGCAGATTCGGTATCGCCGTGATATGCCGGAACCATGGTGCCGAAGTAGTTGGCAATCATGCCGTCATAAGAGGCGGTGTGCTCGAAGGCTTTAATCGCCAGGTTGAAACGGGTCGCCAGCGTCAGCGAGCTGCTGTTGGCATCCATCTCTTCAATAATAGAAGCGTAGTCACTGCTCTTCACCACGATCGCTACGTCTTTGTGGTTCTTCGCCGCCGAGCGGACCATGGTCGGGCCGCCGATATCAATGTTTTCTACCGCATCTTCCAGTGAGCAATCCGGGCGTGCGACGGTTTGCGCGAATGGGTAAAGGTTCACGACCACCATGTCGATTGGCGCGATCGCGTGCTGCGCCATAATTTCATCATCTTTCCCGCGACGGCCGAGGATCCCACCGTGAACTTTCGGGTGCAGGGTTTTGACGCGTCCATCCATCATTTCCGGGAAACCCGTGTAGTCAGACACTTCTGTGACTGGCAGACCGGCTTTTGCCAACAGGCTGGCGGTGCCGCCAGTGGAAAGTAATTCAACGCCACGCGAAGAGAGTGCCTGGGCGAATTCTACGATACCGGCTTTATCAGAAACACTGAGCAGGGCGCGGCGGATTGGACGAGATTGTTGCATGGTGGTTTATATCCTTGGCTTTGGAGTCGCAATAAAGAGCGTTATCGGAATTCAATGAGCGTTTTCTTCTCTCTCTATAGAGCAATTTGCAGAAAAACGCGGGATTGAGCTCAGATAACTTCCCTCTGGCGACTTACTTTTCATTTATCACCCGTAACAGGTGTCGAAAACTGACGCGCGAAATTGTAGCGAAAACGATTGCGCGACGCTCGCAAAATTTGAGATTCCTGTGCGGCTGTGGATAAATCTGTGTAAAACACGGTATAAGCGGTGTGTTTGCTGTGTAATGCAGCAAACGGTATTTTTTCTTAAAATTAGCCCTTGCGGGCTGCTGAGAACTCCCTATAATGCCGCTCCATCGACAGGGAACGACGTGAACAACATCACGAAGTGACCGGGTCGGAAAGATTAAAAACAGCGGCAACCGGATGAAATAAACGGTTGACACTGAATGAGGAAAGCGTAATATACGCCACCTCGAGTTAGCAAGCGAAAGCG